>DATCQG010000202.1:0-5663 GCA_036569625.1 Dermatophilaceae bacterium
AGCAGTCGATCCGTGACACCGAAGAGCCCGCCCACCAGCTGCGCAAGCAGCTGAGCGCGCTGGACCTGACCGTATTCGGCGTCGGAGTGGTCATCGGCACCGGGATCTTCGTGCTCACCGGCAAGGCTGCGGGGGTCCAGGCAGGGCCAGCGGTCGCGCTGTCGTTCGTCTTCGCGGGCATCGCCTGTGCCCTTGCGGCCCTCTGCTACGCCGAGTTCGCCAGCACGGTCCCCGTCGCGGGATCGGCCTACACGTTCTCCTACGCCAGCCTCGGCGAGCTGGTGGCCTGGATCATCGGTTGGGACCTGATCCTCGAGCTCGCACTGGGCGCCAGCACGGTTGCGGTCGGCTGGTCGACCTACTTCGCCGACGTGATGAAGCAGGCGAACATCACCATCCCGTCCTTCGCCTACGGCGAGGGGCACAACCTCGTCGCCGCTGGGATCGTCCTCATCCTGACCACCGTGATCTGCATGGGCATCAAGGTCTCGTCACGGGTCAACCTGGTGATGGTGACCATCAAGATCGCCGTCGTGCTCTTCGTCATCATCGCCGGCCTGTTCTACATCAAGACGGCCAACTACCACCCGTTCATCCCCCCGACGGGGTCCAGGCCTGCCGCGGGCGCCGAGAGCGTGCCGTCGCTGCTGCAGGACATGGGGTTCGCGCCCGGGTCGTTCGGCATCACCGGCATCTTCACCGGTGCGGCGCTGGTGTTCTTCGCGTTCATCGGCTTCGACATCGTCGCCACTGCGGCCGAGGAGACCAAGAACCCGCAGCGGGACATACCGATCGGGATCCTCGGCTCGCTGGCGATCTGCACGACGCTGTATGTCGCCGTCTCACTGGTCGTCACCGGGATGGTCAAGTACACGGACATCAAGATCAACGCGCCTCTGGCCGAGGCCTTCCGCTCCGTGGGCAAGCCCGGCTTCGCCACCATCATCTCGATCGGCGCGCTGATCGGCCTCACCACCGTGATGATGATCATGATGCTCGGCCAGAGCCGGGTCTTCTTCGCCATGAGCCGGGACCGGCTGCTGCCCCCCGTCTTCTCGAAGGTGAACGAGCGAACCGGCACACCCGTGCGCACCACGATCACGACCGGCGTCGTGGTCGCCGTGATCTCCACGTTCGTCCCGTTGTCCGAGCTCGCCGAGCTGGTCAACATCGGCACCCTGTTTGCCTTCATCCTGGTCGCCGTCGGCATCCTCGTGCTGCGACGCAAGCGCCCCGACCTCGAGCGCCCCTTCCGGTGCCCCGGCGTCCCGGTCGTCCCGATCCTGGCGATCCTGACCTCGTTCTACCTGATGCTGAACCTGCCGGCCGCAACGTGGGTCCGGTTCGCCGTATGGATGGTCATCGGGTTCGCCATCTACTTCCTGTACGGCGCCGGGCACAGTCGGCTCAGCACCGACCCGAACTACTCGCGTGAGGCAGACGAGGCTGCCCGCGACGCGCGCGAAAAGGTAGCCGCACGCACGCCCGACACGATCATGTCGGGCGGGCGGCGTTGAGCACAGCCCAGACAACCTTGCCGTCGGCGGTGGGCAGCACACCGAAGGCGCGAGAGAGGGCAACGACAACGGAGAGGCCTCGCCCGTGCTGGTCAAAGCGTGAAAAGCGCTGACGGGGCAGGTCCGGGCTGTTGTCCCGAACGGTCAGGCGCAGGGCCTCCTGGTCCCACGCGAGGGACAGCTCGATGTCCGTGCCGGCATCAATGGTCGAGTTGGTGACGAGCTCGCTGACCACCAGTGAAGCGGAGGGGATGAGCCTGCCCAGTCCCCAGTCCAGCAGGGTGCGCGCGACGAAGTTCCGCGACGCTCGCGGCGCTGTCGGGTGCGGGGCCAGCCGTTGCCACTCGACGAGCGGGATGGGGGTCGCGAGCACCGCCGATACCGCCTGGTGAACCGACGCCGTCACGATCAGCTGCCCACCGAGGGGGTGGAAGCGCAGCGCCTCGCGAACCCGCCGCTTCGAGCCAGCCACCACCACAGGGATCCCGGGCCAGTCGCGAACATGCCTGCCGGCCGTCGCGAGCAGCTCCACGGCATCCGGCTCGGCGCCTTCGAGCACAGCCGAGAGATCGCAGACCACGCCGCGCGGCCCGTCGGCCAACGCCAGCTGGACCGCCTTGTCCAGGTCCTGGATCACACCACCGAGCCGGCCGGCGAACTCAAGGACCACGACCTGGCGTAACGCATGAGTTCGGACTCGTAGGATCGCAGGCTGCGCCATGGCGAACTCGATTCGGTGGTCCTGCAAGCAAGGACACGGGCCACCGAGGTTCGGGAGCAGCACGAGGAGGGGCCGACGCCACCAGGTTCTGGAGTGGCGCAGGTCACAGACATTACACGCATAACGCACATGAACCTAAAGCTCGAACGGATCCGCCGAAGCTCAGACCTCAAGGCCCACTGCAACGATCGCCTCGGCGACCACACGCAGGCTGGCGTTGTTGGTGCGCGCGTGTCGGCGCATCCGCTGGTAGGCCTGATCGATCGACACGGCGCGCTGTTGTGCAGTGATCCCCTTGGCCTGCTCGATCACCACGCGTGACTCCAGCGCCTCCTGCAGCTGCTCGCTGAGCTGCGCCTGCTGGCGCAGCTTGGAAGCGTTGACCACGTAGCTGGTCGCCACGTCGGCCAGCACGCCGGCCACCGCCATATCCTCATCCGACCACTCCCGTGGCTGGGGCGAGTACAGGTTGAGGGCACCGATGATCTGGTCGGCAAGGCGCATCGGGATCCCGGCTACCCCGGCGACGTTCACGCGGTTTGCGGTCTCCGAGAACTCCGGCCAGCGGGCTGACTCCGCCCGCACGTCCCTCACCCGCACCACCTCGCCGGTGTCGAATGCGTCGCGACAGGGGCCGGCCTGCCACTTCTCCTGACTGCGCTCGAGCTCCCCCGAAGCCTGACTCACGGCAGTGACGAAGCGCAGTCGCCCCTCCTCGGCCATCGTGACCCCGCTGCCGGACAGCCCCAGCACTGCTGTAACGCTCTCCGTGAGCTCGCTGAGCGTGGCCTCAAGGTCGTAGCGCGCCGGCAGAACCACGGCGAACCTTGACAAGGTCTGGAGAAACAACGGCTGGTCATACATGGGCAGTCCTCGGATTACGCCGCCGACTGGCAGCTCACCGCAGCGCGGGACCGAAAAACCAAAGAATCGTGAGTCACCGCTCAGGCGCCACATGCTTACCCAAAAGTGTACGTCCCGGAAACGGAATTGACCCTCAGCAGCCACGATTCCGGTCGGCCAGGAGCTTGCGCCAGCCGCCGGCGCGGTTGTTGGCAATGATCTGCCGGAACATGGTGATGAGGGCAGACGCGTTGACGGCTTCGCCCCGGCGGACGGCGACGGTACGGGCGGTCTTGTTGTCGTGACCGGCGGTGATGATTCCCTCCGGATCAGGGACGATGGCGCCGTCGTAGAGGAACACATTGACGTGGTCCTTCGCGGCCAGCAGAGCGCAGATGTTGCCCTGCAACACGAAATACGGACGGTTGGTGCGCTTGATGGTTTCGATGACCCCGGGGTCGGCCGCGTGAACCAGATTGCGGACCTCCCTGCAGATGGCCTGCTGCCATTCGGGCAAGGCCTCGAAGTAGGCGTCAACTCGTGCGTCGGCGGCGTATCTCATCGTGGATCCACCATAATTGCGCCCACTGGGTCAGAACGGCCCGATGCCGATGGAAGGATCAACCAGGTGCCACCCGAGGACAGGCCAGCTGCGCCGTCACCTCGCACGCAGGTACGCCGGGAGGCGCACCGTGGCGTGTACGACCGAGCCAGCATCGACGCAATCCTGGATGCCGCACTGGTGTGCCATCTGGCGTTCAGCGACGATGGGCAGCCCTTCGCGGTGCCCACCCTGCACGCCCGCATCGGCGACGTCGTCTACGTTCACGGCTCGTCGGCCAGCCGGGCACTGCGCATCCTGCGAGCCGGCGCCCCGGTCTGTCTGACCGTCACCCTGCTTGACGGGTTGGTGCTGGCACGCAGCGTGTTCGAGCACTCGATCAACTATCGCAGCGTCATGATCCTGGGCAGCGTCAGCGAGGTCGACGACCCCGACGACAAGCTGGCCGCCCTCGAGGCGTTCACCGACAAGCTGTTGCCGGGTCGCTGGGCCGAGGCACGGCAGCCGACGGGGCAAGAGCTGGCGGCCACCTCCATCCTTGCCCTGCCCATCACCGAAGCCTCCGCGAAGATCCGTAATGGGCCACCCGGGGATGCCGACACCCCGGACGGCGCGCTGAACGTGTGGGCCGGGGTGCTGCCCATCCACACCGGCTGGGCCTCGCCGATCCCGGACCCCAAGATGCGCCCCGGCATACCGCTGCCGGCCAGCGTCCAGCACCTGCTCGCTGAGGAGGGTCCCGCCCGCCCCTGAACCCCTGGACCGTTGCCAACAGGGCAAGGCATCTGAACGCCAACGATCCCGAGCCACGCGCGACGTACCCGCCCGTGTGCCATCAGCGTTCCGATGATCCTGCGGGTCGTGTCGTTGATGGGCACGGCCAACCCCACGCCGATGCCGGCGACTGCAGTGTTGACGCCAACCACGCGCCCCGAGCTGTCGGCCAGCGCGCCGCCGCTGTTGCCGGGGTTGAGGGCGGCATCGGTCTGGATCACCTCGTCGACCACGCGCCCTGCGCGTGTCGGCAGAGAACGTCCGAGGGCAGAGACGATGCCTGCGGTGACGCTGCCTGCGAGCCCGAGCGGGTTGCCCAGGGCTACGACGAGCTGCCCGACGCGCAGCTTGGCCGCGTCGCCGAGCAGGACCGGCGGTGGCACGTCGCCCCGAGCCCTCAGGACGGCGAGGTCGGAAAGCGGATCACGGCCGATCACGTCCACGCCGATCGTGGTCCCATCGGAGAAAGCCGCCTCAGCCGTATCAGCGCCCTCGACCACGTGCGCGCTGGTCAGCAGGAAGCCGTCCGAGGTCAGCACACTTGCGCTGCCGGCACCGTCTCCTCGCCGCGTCCGCACATGGAGGCTTGCCACGCTGGGAAGCACGCTCTCGGCCACACGTATGACGGCGGTCGAGTACGCGTCCAGCGCTTCGAAACCGTCGGCCGTACGTAGTGAACATCTGAGGTGGCCACTGTGTGCCCGACGTTCGCCCTGAGCAGAAGGACCCACGATCTCGACTCTCAGATTGAGCTGACCGAGCTTCCGCTGACGCCCTTGAGGCGCCGTCGCCGCGACCTGCGGGCAAAGCCGAGAGCCAGCAGAAACACCGATCCGGCGTATGGACCCGCAACGGTGGCGGCCTCAGTCCATCGGGTCAACGTGTTGGCGAACATCGCCGTCGAAGGATCTGCAGGATCGACATACACCGTGCTCGACCACATCCCCGGTGAGGTCACATTCAGGGTGTAGTTCTGGCCACGGAACGAGTAGTACGCGATTCCGCCGCTCTGGACATCGTGCACGGCCGTTCCGGTCCATTGCAGCATGCTCGGGCTCTGGGCCTCAGCGAGAACGAACAGAGAACCCACCACGAAGAGGGCAACAGCGAAACCGGTGAAAGCGCCGGTGTCCTCGAACCAACGATGCACGGTGCTGGTCACTTTGGCTAGGGCGTCACCACCCAGTGCTCGTGTCACGCTCGCCTCCCCATTCAGAACCATCGTAGGCACACTCACGCTGGTCCT
>DATCQG010000203.1:0-6039 GCA_036569625.1 Dermatophilaceae bacterium
GTCCCTGTCGGTGTACAGGGGATCAGGCTCATCGCCGAGCTGGACACCGACGCCGACGACCACGCCCTGACCCGTCTTGCCGCAATGACCGAGCGGTACTGCGTCGTGGCGCAAAGCCTTGGGGAGCCGCCGGGCATCAGCATCCAGCGGAAGGCAACACCCCGATGACCCGCATGAAGGCACTCCTCCTGGAGAACATCCACCCGGACGCCACCGCATACCTGCGGGACGCGGGCATCGAGGTGAGCACGCGCCCTGGTGCGCTCGACGAGCGGGGGCTGAGCGAAGCCCTGGAGGGCGTGCAGCTGCTGGGCATTCGCTCGGGGACCCGGGTGACGCAGTCCGTCCTGGCCAGTGCCACAGAGCTGATCGCGGTCGGGGCATTCTGCATCGGCACGAACCAGGTCGATCTGGCCGCGGCTGCGGCGAGGGGTATCGCGGTCTTCAACGCGCCCTTCTCGAACACCCGAAGTGTTGTCGAGCTGGCTCTTGCCGAGATGATCTGCCTCACCCGCGGGCTGACCGAGAAGAACAACGCGCTCCACGCCGGAGTATGGGACAAGTCAGCAAAGGGCGCCCACGAGATGCGGGGCCGGACGTTGGGGATCATCGGCTACGGCAACATCGGCAGCCAGCTCTCGGTGCTGGCCGAGGCCTTGGGCATGCGGGTCGTCTTCTTCGACACAGCCGACCGTCTGCCCATGGGCAATGCTCGTAGCGTGAGTAGCCTCCTCGAGCTGCTCGAGGTCGCTGAAGTCGTCTCGATCCACGTGGATGGCCGGGTCGGAAACGCAGGCCTCTTCGGTTCGGAGCAGTTCGCCGCAATGCGGCCGGGCTCTGTCTTCCTCAACCTCTCGCGGGGGTTCGTGGTCGAACCCGGGACGCTGCATGCCCACATCCAGAGCGGCCATATCGCGGGCGCGGCCATCGACGTGTTCCCGAACGAGCCCAAGGCACAGGGGGACTCGTTCGAGTCGGGGCTGCGCGGCCTGCCCAATGTCATCCTCACCCCGCATGTGGGCGGGTCGACCGAAGAGGCGCAGAAGGACATCGGCGGGTTCGTCGCGGACAAGCTGTACGACTACGTCAACACGGGGAGCTCGTCGCTCAGCGTAAACCTGCCCCAGACCCGTCTTGAGGGAGGCTCTGGCTCTCACAGGTTGGCGCATCTTCACGCAAACACTCCCGGAGTGCTGGCCGCGGTCAACGTCCTCCTGGCCGAGCACAACGTCAACGTCGAGGGTCAGGTGCTGGCCACCCGTGACCATCTGGGCTACCTGCTCACCGACGTCGGCACCGACTACGCCCCCGACGTCGTGCAAGCCCTGAACCATATGCCGCAGACGGTGCGCCTGCGGGTGTTGTCATGACGCTCGAAGCAGACCTCTCCGAGGCAGTTGGTGAAAGGCATCTTCTCGTCGACCCCTCGGTGATGGCGTCGTACGAGACCGACTGGACCCGGCGGTTCTCCGGCACCGCCCGATGCGTCGTACGACCTGCCGACACCCAGGAGGTCGCGTCCGTGCTCCAGCTGTGCGGCCGCCACGGGGTCGCCGTCGTGACGCAGGGCGGCAACACCGGCCTCGTCGGCGGTGGCGTCCCCCGGGGGGGTGAAGTGGTCCTGAGCACGTCCCGGCTGCGCCTGATCGGGCCTGTCGATTCGGTAGCCGCCCAGGTCACCGTGGGCGCAGGCGTGACGCTCGCCGCCCTTCAACAGATGGTTCGCCCCATGGATCTGGACTTTGGCGTCGACTTCGCCGCCCGGGACTCGGCGACGATCGGCGGGCTGGTCTCCACCAACGCGGGCGGCGAGCGGGTCCTGCGCTACGGCAGCACCCGCCAGCAGGTCGTGGGCCTCGAGGCGGTGCTCGCGGACGGCTCCGTGCTGTCTCGGCTGGAGGCCTTGCCCAAGGACAACACCGGCTTCGACCTGGTCGGGCTGCTGACAGGGTCCGAGGGAACGCTCGCCGTGATCACGGCTGCCCGAGTAAGGCTGTGGCCGCTCTTCACCCATCGAACCGTCGCCCTCCTCGCACTGGACTCGACCGGCGCGGCGCTTGCGGCCCTTGCCGCGCTCAGGTCCAGGCTGGGCTCGCTCGAGGCGGCCGAGCTCTTCCTTGCCAACGGGCTGGACCTCGTCATGCGGCACACCGGCCTGCCGTCACCCATCCCCGGTGACCACCCGGCATACCTCTTGGTTGAGTGCGCTGACCGGGTCGACCCCGGGGAGGAGATGCTCGAAGCTCTGGAGGAGGTCGGCACCTTGGTGCCAGGCCTTGCCGACATCGTGATGGGCGACGATGCGCGCGGCCGCGCAGGTCTGTGGCGCTACCGCGAGGCACAGACCGAGTCGATCAACGCGTTCGGAGTGCCGGTCAAGCTCGACGTGGCGATCCCCCACGCGCAGCTCGAACGCGCGCTCAAGGAGCTGCCGGACGTCGTGGCAGGGGTCGCTCGCGGTGCACAGACGATCGTCTTCGGCCACCTTCACGAGGGCAACCTCCACGTCAACGTGCTCGGCGCGCACGACCACCATGCGGTAACCGACGCAGTTCTGAGGTATGTCGCATCGCTAGGCGGCAGCATCAGTGCAGAGCACGGCGTGGGCCGCGCCAAGACGGAGTGGCTGAACCTGTCGCGATCCGTCGCCGAGATCGCGGCGATGAGCTCGATCAAGAGAGCCCTCGACCCGGGTCGGCTGCTGAACCCCGGAGTGATCTTCCAGGACTGACCGGCGATACGTCGGCCACGTGATCGGCCCGAGCGGCGCTCTGACACTGTGGCGTCATGAGGAACATCGCCTTTCCGCAGGTCGGAGTGGAGCCGAAAGGCGTGTCGCCGGGGTTGACGAAGTTCGCGTGGCTGTCGATCGCCGCGGCCGTGGTGACGATCGGACTGAAGTCGGGGGCCTACCTCCTGACCGGGTCGGTCGGCCTCCTCTCGGACGCCGCCGAGTCCCTGGTGAACCTGGTCGCGGCAGTCGTCGCCCTGATCGCGCTGCACGCGGCGGCCCTACCCGCCGACGAGAATCACAACTTCGGCCACGGCAAGGCAGAGTACTTCTCGGCCGGCATCGAAGGGCTGATGATCTTCGTCGCCGCCGGGGTCATCCTGGTCAGCTCGGTCGAGCGCTTTCTGCACCCGGCAGCCTTGCAGAGTGTCGGCCTCGGGTTGGCCATCTCGACCGTCGCCACCGGTGTCAACTGGGCAGTGGGCCTTCTCCTGCTGCGCGCAGGCGCCGCCCACCGCTCGGTCACGCTGGCCGCTGATGGCAAACATCTCCTGACCGATGTCTGGACCTCAGCCGGCGTCATCGTCGGTGTGCTCCTGGTGGGGCTGACGGGTTGGCAGCGACTGGACCCGATCGTGGCCGCGATCGTTGGTGTGAACATCCTTCTGACCGGGTTCAGGCTGGTGTCCGCATCAGTGACCTCACTGCTCGACGCCGCCATGCCGCCCGACGATCTCGCTCGCGTCACAGCCGTGCTCGACGAAAAGCGAACGGCAGAGGTCGACTTCGCCGACGTCCGCACCCGGGAGTCCGGACGGCACCGCTTCGTGTCGATGACCGTCCTCGTGCCCGGCTCCTGGACGGTGGAACAGGGTCACGAAGTGACCGAGGCCGTTGAGGCCGCGATCGCCAACGACCTCCCTGATACCGCCGTCCAGACGCATCTCGAGCCACGACGAGGGCTCTGACACCGTCCCATGTCTTGCGCCCCTCTTGCGCGCCTTGGCTCTTGTTTCCGTTCAGGCCTGGGCTGGCGCGATTTGGGCAGCGAGCTCGGAGTGATCAGACGACGTCTGCTCCCATGAGGCACCCGTGGAGGTCAGCAGCGTCCAGCCGAGGGTCGCGAAGCCGGCCAGGGCAAAGGCATTGCTGGCAATGTCGCCGACGACGTGGCCGACGGCCGCCGAGCCGATCAGGAGGTCGACGACGATCCACAGAACCAAGCACGGCCCCGCCCAGCCTGGGAAGGCCCGCGAGCGCCAGACACCAATACCGAGCAACAGCATCCCGATTGCGAAGATGAAATGCCCCAGCAGTAGCGGTGCCGCTACGGCGGGCCCGCTCGTCAGGTCGTCGAGCAGGGTCACCATGGCGGACTTGTTCACGTTGGGGCTGGTCATCTCGTAGAACATGATGTTGATACCGCCCATAGCGGCGTGGGCGCCGGGACGTCCGGGTCTTCGGGCTCGCCGACGTTGTGCTGGGCACCCCAGCCATGGTCACGGAGCAGCTGCCAGCAGGTAAGTACTACGTGATGGACCTTGGTAACGGACCGGGCCCGACAGGTCCGAAGTTCACCACCTTCATGGTCCGGCGTTCGGACCGTGACTCCGCAGATGGCCAAGGCGACGGCGACGGTCCCGTGATCAAGGTGACCTCGGCCGACCGCTTCGTCAGCCCCAGAACCTTGCCCGCCCGAGGGACGGTCACGGTCAAGAACGTCGCGGACACGATCCACTTCATGGCGATCAGCCCGGTGAAGAAGGGCACCACCGACAAACAGATCCAGGCCTTCTTCGACTCCAAGGCCCAGGTGCAGCCGCCCTTCTTCCTCAACGGTCCCTCCATCGGCATGGACGTGCTCTCCCCTGGACACCAGCTCGAGCTCACCTACAAGCTCCCCGCGGGCACGTACGTGCTGATGTGCTTCATCGCCGATGACGTGACCGGCATGCCTCACGCCGTCATGGGAATGCACAAGGTTGTCATCCTGAAGTGACCTCCTAGCGACCTCTGTGTCAAAGAGCTGGCCCCGGGTGCTTCCGCCTCCGGGGCCAGTCTTGTCCCCCACCTATAGCGCTATGGCGCCGCCTTGACCGTCACCACACCATTCATCGACGGCATCTCGGCGTGGTAGTAGCAGAGGAACCTGTATCTTCCGGGGTGGCTGAAGCCCGGAAAGGTCACCTGCTGTCCCTTGTCGAGGTTCCCGGAGGTGTAGACCCAGCCAGACCCAGGGGCCGCGCTCCAGGTATGGGCTGCTGCTTCGTCGTTGATGATCTCGATCGGCTGGCCAACGATGACGACCGGGGCGGCAGGAACGTAGGCGAAGCCGCGGATGTGCACCACCAGCGGTTTGGGAGCAACACCCTTCGGCGTCGGTGGCTCGATGGAGACGGTCGGTGAGGACGCCGTCGTGAACGGAGTCGACCGGGGCCTCGGCGTACTGCTCCCTGCGCAGGAGGACCCCAGGAGGATCGCGGCGCCGAGGGCAACCAGCCGCAGGCGGGAGGTCATCGCGGTACGGCATACACGACGATGTTGTCCGCGTAGTGATGGGTCACCTGGTCGAACGCGCCGCCGCATGTCAGGAGCACCAGCCGAGGGCTGACCCCCTGGGCAAACACCTCGGCCACAGGCAGGGAAGTCTTGGCGTAGCTGCGAAGAGCCACGACCGAGTATCCGGTGAACTCCCCCTTTGCGTTCTCGAGGACCACATCGTCACCCGGGCGTGCCTCGCGAAGGCGGAAGAGCGCGCCCAGTCCCAAGGATGCGCTGTCGACGTGGCCATCGATCACGACGCTGCCCGATGACGGACCAGGTCTGGCACTCCGGTTCCACCAACCCAGCTGACGGGGGTTGGCGGGCACTCCCAACAGACCGTCGGGGCCGACAGAGACGGGTAGCACCAGTGCGTCGACGTGCAGGCGCGGCAACCTCAGGCGAACCGGCGGTGGCGCGAGGGTGGCAGCAGGACTTGGCTGGAAGCGCGACTCAGCCGGTGGGGACGCGGCAACGCGGGTAAGAGGGATGTTGCCCACGCTCCGGCCGTCCGCCACGGAGGCAACCTGTGCCAGCAACAGGACGCCACCGAGGACGAGGCAAACCACCCCTACCGTCAGGAGGAGCCACCATCCGCGGCGTTCCTCCTGACGGGGTGTGGCCGAGAGTCCGGTCAGCGCCGCACCAGGCGCCAACCTGCAGCCCCGGTCAGTCCGGCACCCACGACCATCAGGGCAACGAGAACGGAAGTGGTGTCTTGGGACGTCCCGGCCTGGCCGCCGGATCCTGCATTGACACCACCTGGC
>DATCQG010000204.1:0-2516 GCA_036569625.1 Dermatophilaceae bacterium
CGCTGCGATCAAACTGCTCTGGTTGGCCATCATGAACATCGAGGACAAGCGAGCCCGCGAACGCGCCAAAGAAGCCGGCACCCCCAAAGGCCAACCCCGCAAAGCCTCCGGACGCCTCGTCGAGGGAGCCGTCACCCAAGGCTGGAAAGCCGCCCTGAGCGAACTCGCCCTCGTCTATCCCGACCGCATCAACCAGCACCTGTAAAACCCATCCGAAGATGACTACTTACACAGACAACTTGACAGGCTCCTGGGACCCCTTGGGGACCTATCCGGCAGGAACGAAAATCGTGTGGCACCACCAAGTCTTCAACGCCAGGTACTGGACCACCGGCTTCTCCCCAGACACACCGGTGGCCAACGCCAAGGACTCCCCGTGGACGCTCCTGGGTCCGGTGCTGCCCGGCGAACCCCCCGCCCCGATGCCCACCCTTCCCGGAGGGACCTACCCCCAGTGGAACCCAACCCAGGCCTACGCCGCAGGTTCGCGCGTGCAACTCGGGCTCGTGTCCTACGAAGCCAAGTGGTGGTCACAAAGGCAACAACCCGGCATATCCTTCGCCGGCGGTTCCCCGTGGCTCCTCGTCCTACCTGGCACATGACACGGGCTCGATCATCCCGACCCCTCGAGCGGCACCATCTCTAAGTCGGGGCCGCGTCGTTGGGCCTGTCAAGTTAACGGTGTAACTGATTTTCTTTGGGATCAGCTTCGGCCGGCGGACAGGCGTCCGTCGAAGGTGATCTCGAAGGCGTTCAATGCGGCCTTCCAACGGTTGGACCAGCGTTGGCGGCCAAGCCCAGTAGGGTCCAAACTCATCGTGGTCAGGTACAGGCATTTCAGCGCCGCCTGCTCGGTCGGGAAGTGTCCCCGGGCGTTGACCGCCCGGCGATAACGCGAGTTCAAAGACTCAATTGCGTTGGTAGTGCAAATGATCGTGCGGATCTCGCGGTCGAAGGCCAGGAACGGGACGAACTCGGCCCAGGCGCTCTCCCACAGCCGCACGACCGCTGGGTAGCGCTGGCCCCAGGCCTTCGTGAACTCCACGAACCGTTCGGCCGCGTCGGCCTCGCAGGTGGCCGTGTAGACCGGCTTGAGGGCCTTGGCGATAGCAGACCAGTCCTTCTTTGACGTGTACCGGAAGCTGTGGCGCAGGAGATGGACGATGCAGGCCTGCACCACGGTTTGGGGCCAGACCTGGGCCACCGCCGACGGCAGGTGCTTCAGCCCGTCGCACACGAGCATGCACACGTCGTTCACGCCCCGGTTCTTTATCTGGCGTCAACACCTTCATCCAGTACTTGGCGCCCTCGCCGTCGCCGTGCTCTCCGGCCCACAACCCGAGCACGTCCCGCTCACCGTCGCAGGTCACCGCCAGGGCCACGTAGATCGGCCGGTTGGCGACCTGGCCGTCGCGGATCTTGACGTTGATCGCGTCGATGAACACCACCGGGTACACCGCGTCCAACGGCCGGCTGGCCCACTCGGCCATCTTGTCCACCACCGCGTCGGTGATGGTGCAGATTTGCTGGCGGGACACGTTCGTGCCGTAAACCTCAGCCAGGTGGGCCTGCACGTCGCCGGTGCTCATCCCGCGGGCGACCAGGGAGATCACCATCTCATCGACCCCGCGCAGCCGGCGGACCCGTTTGGGCACGGTCACCGGCTCGAACGAAGCATCTCGATCCCGGGGGACCTCGATCTGGACCGGGCCGACCTCGGTGATCACCGTCTTGGCCCGAACCCCATTGCGGGAGTTACCCCGGTCACGCCCAGTCGGGTCGTGCTTGTCATAGCCCAGATGAGAGGCTCATCTCGGCCTCCAGACCGGCCTCCAGGACCAGCTTGGTCAGTTGCGCAAGCAGCCCACCCTCACCCGCCAAGGAGATTCCCTGGCCTTCAGCTCGCTCGGCGAGCAACCGGACCAGCTGCTCGTCCCCAGCATCCAGTACGGACCCCGCCAACACACTCTGGGCGGCCGGTCCCTCAACTATCGTCACATCAGTCACAGGTGCATCCTTCGTCTCAGGAGTTACACCGTTATTTGCTACAGTCCCCGTACCAGGTCGACAGCCGGGAACGGGAACGCCACGCCGCAGATGCAGCGTTCCTCGTCTCACTCATCACGGACCCCCTCGACCTCGCGGGCCAACTCAAAGGCAGCGACCGGAAGCGGCTGCGCGTACTCAACACGTTGATTGGGTCGCGGTCGCATCCTGTCTGGGCAAGCCTCGGCGCTGACGCGAGCGACGCCTACGCCACCTGGGAACTGCTCAACCAAGGGAACGCATCCACCCTTTGACCGCCTCGGCCGGCGGGGTGGTCTCGCACAGACGCCGGTCCCCGTTCCGGCTGCAGAGTCTCGCAGCGTCTCACCAACCTGAGACGCTGCGGGACACCAGAGACGATCCTGGTCAGCGGTTTGGTCAGAGCGCACACCTCCCCCAGACATGAAAACGACCCGCAAGCAGAGCTTGCGGGTCGTTGACCTGCGGTTATACCGCTGACACGTTGGTAG
>DATCQG010000205.1:0-5886 GCA_036569625.1 Dermatophilaceae bacterium
CACAACCGGTTCTACGACCTCACGCCCGAGTTCCATCGGGGCCTCGGCGACATGTATCTCGCGGACCCGCGGTTCACGAAGACCTACGAGGACATCAGGCCGGGGATGGCGCAGTACGTCCGGGACGCCATCCATGCGAACGCCGACCGTGCTGCGGGGGACCAGCCCTGACGAAGCGGTATGCCGTGCCTCGCACCTTGGGCGCGGGGCACGGCATACCGCTCGGTGCGGTGCCTGTGGGCGCTCTGCCATAGGCTCGGCCGCGTGACCCAGCCGCAGCCTCCGAAGTCCTCGCGCGGTCTGTTCATCGCCCTCGAGGGCGGCGACGGAGCGGGCAAGTCGACCCAGGCCCGGCTGCTGCAGGCGTGGCTCGAGGGCCTGGGTCACACCGTCGTTGTGACCCGCGAGCCGGGTGGCACGGAGTTCGGACGCAGTGTCCGTGAGCTCGTGCTGCACGGCGACCATGTGGCGCCACGCGCAGAGGCTCTGTTGTTCGCCGCGGACCGGGCCCATCACGTCGAGACCCTGATCCGACCTGCCATGGGGCGCGGGGAGGTGGTCATCACCGACCGCTACATGGACTCCTCGATCGCCTACCAGGGTGCCGGGCGTGACCTCGGCGTCGACGAGGTGCGTGAGCTCAGCGTATGGGCGACCGGCGGTCTCGTGCCCGCCCTCACCGTGCTGGTCGACCTCTCGGCCGCGGTCGGTCGGGCCCGCCGGGGAGGAGTTCACGATCGGCTCGAGGCCGAGGCTGATGACTTCCATGGCGCGGTCCGTGAGCACTTCCTGGCGCTCGCCCGCGCGGATCCCGACCGGTACCTCGTCGTCGACGGCGAGCTGCCACGGGACCGGATCCACGAGCTGGTCCGGGCCAGGGTCGCTCCGTTGCTGATGTCGCCGACAGGGCCGGGAGTTCCGCGGTGAGTGTCTGGGATGACGTCGTCGGTCAGGAGCCAGCCGTCGCCACGTTGCGTCGTGCGGTCATCGACCCGAATGCCATGACCCATGCCTGGCTGCTCACGGGGCCCCCCGGGTCGGGCAGATCCATTGCGGCCAAAGCGTTTGCAGCTGCGCTTCAATGCCCCGACGGCGGCTGCGGGACATGCCACGAGTGCCGCACCGCGCTGGAGGGCACGCACGCGGACGTCGACGTCATCTCGACCGAGGGGCTCACGCTCAAGGTCGACCTGGCCCGCGAGCTCGTCCAGCTGGCCGCGCTGCGCCCTTCCGTCGGGCGCTGGCGGGTGATCGTCATCGAGGATGCCGACCGGCTGCACGAACGAGCCGCTGACGCGTTGCTCAAGGCGCTCGAGGAGCCGGCCGCCCGGACCGTCTGGGTCCTCTGCGCACCATCGCTTGAGGACGTGATCATCACCATCCGGTCGCGCTCGCGGCATGTGCGGCTTCGAACCCCCCCGGTCGAGGCGGTCGCGGCGTTGCTGGTGCGTCGTGACGGCATCGACCCCGCCATGGCTACCTTCGCCGCCCGCGCGGCCCAGTGTCACGTTGGGCTGGCTCGCCGGCTGGCTCGCGACGAGGGCGCCCGGATCAGACGACGTGACGTTGTCGCTCTCGCCGGCAAGATTCGCACTGTCGGCGACGCGGTCGGTGCCGCAGCCGATCTTGACGCCATCGCCAAGGAGGAGGCAGCGGCGTCCTCGACCGAACGTGACGGCGCCGAGAAGGCCCGCCTGATGGAGACCCTGGGCGCCGACCCCAGCGCGAGGACCCAACCACCGCACGTGCGCTCGCAGGTCGCGGCTCTGGAGAAGGAGCAGAAGACCCGGGCGACACGGTTCTCCCGGGATGTCATCGACCGATCCCTGATCGACCTGATGTCGATCTACCGCGACGCCATGGTCGTGCACACAGGTGCCTCCATCGGGCTGGTCAACCAGGACATGGCCGAGCAGGTCCACCAGCTCGCTCGCGTCCTGTCACCCGAGCGCCTCCTGCAGTCCATGGACGCCATCGGCACCGCCCGCGAGCGTATCGATGCCAACGTCCAACCGCTGCTGGCACTCGAGGCGATGGCGATCTCCCTACAGCTGCCTCGCTGAGCGTTGCGTCTTCGCGACCTTGCACAGGGTTTCGGGATAGCGTCAGAGCCCTTCAGGAGATCGACGACGGGAGCAACGGCGTGACATCCACCGGCGTCAACAACGTCATCGGCGCGCCCCGCGCCCGACGCCTTGTCTGCTCAGCGGGTGCCGCGATTGCCCTGACGCTGACCGTCTCGGCATGCGTCATCGTCCCCAATGGGCAGAGCCAGGCAGTGAGCCCTGCACAGAAGAGCGCGGCCCAGGTGCCACCTTCAGGCCTGATCACGTTGGCGAAGTTCTACACGCAGGACCTGTCTTGGTCGGACTGCGGCCCCAACCAATGCGCCAGGCTGAGGGTGCCGATCGACTACTCACACCCTGAGGGCGACACCCTCAAGCTCGCTGTGCTCAAGGTCGCCGCCAAGGGCCCATCCACCAGGATCGGCTCCCTCGTGGTGAATCCCGGCGGTCCCGGTGGGTCCGGAGTCGCCTATGCCCGGGCGGCGGACGTCATCGTCACCAGCGCAGTGCGGGCGGCATACGACATCGTTGGCTTCGACCCCCGCGGCGTCGGGAGCTCGTCGCCGATCAAGTGCCTGAACGACCGCGAGCTCGACAGCTTCCTCGGCGGCGACCCGACACCGGACAACAAGACCGAAGAGCAACAGTTTGCGGATGTGGCCAGGGGCTTTGCCGACAAGTGCAAGGCCAACGGCGGACCTCTGCTCGGCCATGTCTCCACGATCGAGTCGGCCAAGGACATGGACGTCCTGCGCGCAGCGTTGGGCGAGACCAGGCTGAACTACCTGGGCAAGTCCTATGGCACCTTCCTTGGCGCAACGTATGCCGACCTGTTTCCGACCAAGGTCGGAAGGTTCGTCCTTGACGGAGCGATCGACCCCAACCTCACATCCAGCCAGGTCAACGAGGGGCAGGCGGTCGGGTTCGAGACCGCGACCAGGGCTTATGTGCAGGACTGCGTCCGGCGGGGTGGCTGCCCGCTGGGCAACTCCCTGGACTCCGGTATGCAGAGGCTGCGCGAGTTCCTCAAGTCGCTGGACACCCGGCCGATGCCCCTGAGCGATCCCCACGTCAAGGCGCTGACCGAGGGGTGGGGGTCGCTCGGGATCGCCGTCGCGATGTATGACCAGGGGATGTGGAGCCAGCTGACCGACGCCCTTCGTCGAGCGTTCGGCGGTGACGCCGGTCCTTTGATGAACCTTGCAGACACCTATGCCTATCGCGACAGCCAGGGTGCCTATGCCAGCAACCTGATGCAGGTCATCTACGCGGTGAACTGCCTGGACCGCTCCGACTCCAGGGACCTGACCCACTACGAGTCCGAGGCGCGCTCGCTGAGCGCCAAAGCCCCGACGTGGGGTCCGTTCCTGGCCTGGAGCACCGTGCCATGTGGATTCTGGCCGGCGCCGGCCAACAACGCACCGAAGAGGATCACGGCAGCCGGCAGTGGCCCGATCGTGGTCGTGGGGACGACGCGGGACCCCGCCACGCCGTACAAATGGGCGCAAGGTCTTGCCTCGGAGCTCGCGAACGGGCATCTCATCACGTTCAAGGGTGATGGTCACACGGCATACATGCGGTCCAACTCGTGCGTCAACAACGCGGTTGATGCCTATCTGCTGGAAGGCTCCGTTCCACGGCCCGGGCTCAGGTGCTGACCCGGCTCCTCGCTGACCTCGCCATGGTCGCTCGCGGGGGCCGGACGGCCCCCAGATGGGCCGGTTCGGACTTCCGTCGGATCATCCGTATACTCGTGCCTCGTGCTCACGGGCACTCGCCGCCTTAGCTCAGTCGGCTAGAGCGATTCACTCGTAATGAATAGGTCATCGGTTCGATTCCGATAGGCGGCTCCACGGCATCACCGCAGGTCAACGAGGGTTTACGTCCTCGATCACAGGGCCCGATCCGATCCAGGATCGGGCCCCGTGGACATATTTTGGACATACACGGGGTCTCCGACGCCCTCGGTAAGGGAGTCCAGCGCATCGCTGACCTGGTCCAACTCGCTGTCGAACAGGTGGGCGTAGATCTCGGCCGTCACGGTGATCGATGAGTGCCCCATCGCCTTCTGGATGTACTTCAGGTCGGCCCCGGCGAGCCTGGCCAGGCTGCCGAAGGTTCGGCGAAGGTCATGGGGCGTGAGACCGGCAAGCTCGAGCTCCGCACAGACCTGGTTCCAACGCACGTCGCGGCGCCAGTTGAGATTGCGCAGGGGCTGGCCATGCTGGGTGGTGAACACAAGATCATTGGGCTGGCGACCTTCGATTCGCGCTGCCAGCAGGCTTGCCACGGTGCGTGGGATCGCGATCTGGCGTGCCTTCTTCGATTTCGGGGCTGCCGTATCCAGCCGGCCGCCTACTTCCGTGGTGCGCTCGACCACTGACAACCGGTGTGCGGCGAGGTCCACGTCGCAGACGCGGAGTGCCGCAAGCTCAGACCATCGAAGGCCGCAGTAGGCGAAGACCAGGACCACGTCTCTGCCGTAGCCGGGTCGGACCGTAAGCAACGACAAGATCGGCTTGCGCGAAGGCTCTCCTGGTGAGGTGCCTTTGAAGGGCTCTTGGCGCCAACGGTCGATACGCGCGTCGTAAGCGGTGCGTCGGCGCTCGTTCTCGGCCACCGGCCACGCGTCGAGGGCCCCGGCCAGGGCGTGGACCTGCTGCACTGTGAGTATCCGTTTGCGGGCCGGGGGCACCTTCGGCAGCTGGACGCCCTTCGCGTCGTTCCTATGGAGGCGCCGGTCTCTGACCGCGAAGTCCAGCAGCAGGGACAGCACCCGGTGGGCGTATCGGATGCTGTCGGGCTTGTCGCCGCGAGCCTGCATGGCGTGAACCCATGAGGTCATGTCGCTGTGACCAATGCGGCTAATGGGCCAGCTGCCGAACTGGGGTTGGACTCGCACGCCCCAGGCGGAGCGGTAGTTGGCTCGAGTGGTCAGCTCGAGGTGGCCTTGGCCGGCGGCGAACAGCTCCCACAAGGCATCCAGCGAGAGTCTGCCCCTGCGGGGGTCAATCCACTCGCCACGAGACTGCTCGGCCTTCATCTGAGCCTCGAAGGCCACGGCATCCCGGCGGGTGCTGAAGGAACGGGACCGCGGCTGCCGACCGGGGCCGTAGTACCGGGCACGATAGGTAACAGTCCCCGAGGCCAGCTTCCTCTTTTCAATCACGAGCCGCTGCCCGCTGAGCCTCGATGTAAGCGATGACATCGGACACAGCCCAGCGCCGATGCTTCTCCACCTTGAACGACGGCGGACCCTTTCTCGCGGATGCCCAGTAGTGCACGGTCGACACCGGCACGTTCAGGATCCCGGCGACCGCGCGCGCGTCGATGTACTCCGTCTCGAGGACTTCCTTCATCAGTCGTTCACCTCACCGCTTCACCCAGGGGCTGCTGTCCCAGAGTCGAGCGGGCACGATTACCCGCAACTGACATGACTAGGCCGGCGGAGGTACACCATGGGCGTGTCGCTTCTTCGTCGTGACCAGGCTGGTTCGGCGTTCCGGTGGATCGGCCGCCCAAGTGGGTGCCGAGCGCCACGAGGACACATGCGAACGGAGCGGAGCCATGTGCCGGGCGACGAAAAGTCTGACCCAGATCCGGTTGGAGGAGCGCCAGTCGAGCTAGATCGGCTCAACGACCTTTTTTCCATGCCCTTCATCCCCTGCCGTCATGCCGCCGGTTGGGCGGTCTGGTGGGTGGTTGCCGAATGACTGTCCGGGTGGGTTGGCCCATATTTACCAAGGCAGTTCAGGACTTCGCTCACGATCACTTCCATCTCGCCTACCTCGGTCGGGGTACATCATGGGCACTGGAGGAC
>DATCQG010000206.1:0-4203 GCA_036569625.1 Dermatophilaceae bacterium
GCCCTCCCCTCTGCGCTGCCCGTCCGGACCGTAGGTGAGCAGCTCGCTGCGGCCGCTGGCCAGCAGCCCGCGTGCGTCATCGGCGATGGCAGCCTGGGCCCGGTCGGACTCCAGGTTGCCCTCAAGCGGTATGCCGTCCCCCTCGGGCCGCACCACCAGTCGCCTCCCCAGCCAACCCGGGTCGGGGTGCTCGACCACGGTCACCACAGCTACGGGGCGTCCGGCTTCGATGTCCGCGGCCACCGAGCCCAGCTCCGGAAAGGTCTCTTGCGACACCTTCTCCACGAAGACGTCCAGGATGCCGCCGCAGGTCAGGCCTACGGCGAAGGCATCCTCGTCGCTGACGCCGTAGCGCTGGAGCACCGGTTGCCCGTCGGCCACGACCTGCTCGGCCAGCTCATAGACCGCGCCCTCGACGCAGCCGCCGGAGACCGAACCGACGGCACTCTTGTCCGGTCCGACCAGCATGGACGCACCCGCAGGGCGTGGGGCCGAACGCCAAGTCCCGACGACGGTCCCCACACCGATCGTCTTCCCATCGCGCCACCAGGCCATCAGCTCGGGCAGAACCTCACGCATGTGCCACCACCTTCAAGAGCTCCGCGAACGAGGCGAGCGAGTGCCCGGCCACCAACTGGTCAACGTGCGGCAGCACCGCGGCGATACCGCCCTGGACCGGCTGGTATCCCGCCTTGCCGCGATGGGGGTTCATCCACACGACGGCATGGGCCAGCCGTTGCAGACGGGCAACCTGCTCGCCGAGCAGCCGCGGATCGCCGCGTTCCCACCCGTCGGAGGCGATGATGACCACCGAGCCACGCGCCATACCGCGCTGGCCCCATCGCGTCGTGAAGGCGCGGATCGACTCTCCCAGCCGGGTGCCGCCGGACCAGTCCGGGACACTCTGGCCTGCCGCCTTGAGCGCCTCCTCGGGATCGCGAAAGGCGAGCGCCGTCGTCACCCGGGTCAGGCGAGTGCCGATGGTGAAGACCTCGACGCGACCAGGCACCGCGTGGGACATCCGGTGGCCCAGCCGCAGCAACGAGTCGGCATAGGGCTCCATCGACCCGGACACGTCCACCAGGAGCACGATCCGGCGGGGCCTGGTCCGCGGGCGGCGATGACTCAGTGGCCCGGGCTCCCCTGCCCGCTTCAGCTGTTCGCGCAGTGTGCGCCGAGGGTCGATCTCACCACGATGGGACGGGCCTCGCCTCGGGCTGCGTCGGCGCGGAAAATCGACTCGGAGTCCCGCGAACAGCGTTGCCAGAGAACGACGTTCGGACGCTGACAGCTGGGCGATGTCTCGATGACGCAGCACCTCGTCCGCGCTTGCGAGAGCGCGCACCACCTGGTCCTCGCCCTCATCACCCGCGGACGCCTCCGGCACCAACGACGCCCTCTGGACCGGTCGGGTCACGGGTTCGCCGCCCGGACGAGGCGAAACCTCGCCGGAGAACCAGGCATCAAAGGCCGCGTCGTAGCGTTCCAGATCCTCCGGTGACGAGCAGAGCGTTGAACGGCCTGCCCAGAACACCCCCTGGCGGTCGCCTGCGCCGGCGAGCGACGTCGCGCGCAGGAAGGCATGGGTTCGGTCGGCGGTGACCGCCACACCGCTGTGCCGGACCGTGCGGGTGAACGCCACGAGCAGCTCGACAGGGGTGAGGCCCTCGGCACCCACCCCAACACTCGCCACCGGGCTCAGCCAGCCAGAATCAGGTCCAGGGCATCGCGCACCCGTTCGGCGTCCTCGCGATATTTCAGCACGGCGCCCAGCGTTGCACTGGCGCTCTCGAGGTCGAGGTGGTCGCGTCCGAGCTGGTGCAGGGCCTGCGCCCAGTCCAGCGTCTCGGCCACGCCGGGGGGCTTGAGCAGGTCGCCAGAAGCCCGCATCCGCTGCACTGCGCGGGCCACCTGTTCAGCCAGCTGCTCGGACACCTCGGGCAACCGGCGACGCACGATCTCTACCTCGCGTGCCAGGCCAGGGTGGTCGATCCAGTGATAGAGGCATCGTCGCTTCAGTGCGTCGTGAAGCTCGCGGGTGCGGTTCGAGGTCAGAACGACCACGGGGGGCTTCTCGGCGCGCACTACGCCGTACTCCGGGATGGTCACCTGGTTCGTCGAGAGCACCTCGAGCAGGAAGGCCTCGAACTCGTCGTCGGCACGGTCGATCTCGTCGATGAGCAGTACGGCGTTCTGCTCGCGCAGTGCCCGCAGGATGGGTCGGTCCAGCAGAAAACGGTCGGCGAACAGCGACGCCTCAAGTGCCTCCATATCCACGCTGTTGCTCGCCTGGCTGGTCGCCTCGACCGCCCGAAGGTGCAGGATCTGACGCGGGAAGTCCCAGTCGTACAACGCTTGGCTGGCGTCGATCCCCTCGTAGCACTGAAGCCTGATCAGGGGGGCGTCCAGCACCTCGGCCAGCGCCTCGGCGAGGGCGGTCTTGCCCGTGCCGGGCTCACCCTCGAGCAGGAGCGGCCGCTGCATGGCCAGTGCGAGATACGTGATCGTGGACAGGCCCTCGTCAGGAAGGTACCCGGTCGCCCGCAGCCGCGTGGCGACGTCCTGTGCAGAC
The DNA here is from genome assembly GCA_036569625.1 of Dermatophilaceae bacterium. GTDB lineage: Bacteria > Actinomycetota > Actinomycetes > Actinomycetales > Dermatophilaceae > UBA4719. The sequence continues at coordinate 2,573 of DATCQG010000206.1, forward strand.
TCAGGTGCTTGCGCCATGAACTCACATTAGGCGACTCGAGGTCTCAGGTCAGTGGATCTTCCCGTTCCCCTGGCGACAGCGTCGGGGAGAAACCCTTCCCGAGCTGTTCGATCGCCTCACGGGCGAAGATCTGCTGTTGTGTGATGGTCCGCTCGGATCGCCCGCGTCCCACGAAGCTCACGGCCCAGTGCAACAACGTGGTCACCCGGTGCTTGAACCCGATCAGGTAGAAGAGGTGAACGCCCAGCCACATCAGCCATGCAACGAACCCGCTCACCCGGATCCGGCCGATGCTGGCGACTGCGCTGAATCGGGAGATCGTCGCCATGCTTCCCTTGTCGTGGTACTCGAAGGCCTCGCCACAAGGCTTGCCGGCCAGTCGCGCGATGATCTGCCGGGCCGCGTGACGACCGCCCTGGATCGCGACCTGAGCCACCCCGGGCATCCCTGCCAGCGCGATCATGTCGCCGACCACGAAGACTTCGGGATGCCCCGCCAGGGTGAGATCCGGCTGGACCTTGACGCGTCCTGCGTGGTCCAGCCCGGCTTCGCACTGCTCCGCCAGCAGGGCACCGAGACCACTCGCCGAGACTCCGGCAGCCCACACCTTGCAGATGGACTCGATCCGCCGACGACGCCCCGCCGCATCCTCGACGTCGATGCCGTTGCCATCCATCCCAACGACCTTGGCGTCGAGCTGCACCTGGACACCGATCTCGTCCAGCCTGGCCGCTGCCTTGCCACCGAGCCGGTCCCCGAACGAGCCCAGCACCGACGGCGCTGCGTCCAGCAGGATCACGCGGGCCCGCCCGGGGTCGATGCGCCGGAAGTCGTGCCGAAGGGTGCGACGTGAGAGCTCGGAGATCTGCCCTGCCATCTCCACCCCGGTCGGCCCGGCCCCCACGACCACGAAGGTCATCAGCCGGTTGCGCTGCTCCTCGTCCTCCTCCAGCTCGGCCAACTCGAATGCCATGAAGATGCGCCCGCGCAGCTCGAGGGCGTCGTCGATGCTCTTCATGCCCGGCGCGAAACGCGCGAAGTGGTCGTTGCCGAAATACGACTGGCTGGACCCCGCGGCAACGACGAGCGAGTCGTACGGCGTGATCATCGACTCGCCCAGCACTGTGGAGGTGACGGTGCGCCCGACCAGGTCGATCCCGGTGACCTCACCCAGCACAACGTGTGAGTTGCGTTGCCGTCTGAGGATTTCGCGGGTCGAGGGCGCGATCTCCCCCTCGGAGAGGATCCCCGTGGCTACCTGGTACAGCAACGGCTGGAACAGGTGATGGGTGGTTCTGTCGATCAGGGTGACGTCGACGTCCGCGCGCTTGAGGGCCTGCGTGGCGAACAGACCGCCGAATCCGGAGCCGATGACCACGACCCGGTGTCGGCTGTCGACACCGACGTCCGCGCCATGAATGTCAGCGCCGCCAGTCATGCCCTGATTCACAGGGCCAAGCGTACCCAGCGTCGAAGCGGCTGGCACCGCCCCAACGGGCCCTGCGCCGTCGGCTCAGAGACGTGCCACCACCCGCGCGAGAGCGGCCAGTGCCACGGCGTTGGCCCCCAGGATCAGCCAGACCACCAGGGTGATGCTGTGGTCGTAGGCGAGCCCGAGGACAGCACCCGCG
>DATCQG010000207.1:0-5394 GCA_036569625.1 Dermatophilaceae bacterium
CCACGTCGAGGTCGACATCGATGGGCCGACAGACTGCGATGATTCCCTGCGGGGCCAACGTGTCGCACATGGCGGAGAGGACTTCGGGGCTGACCTCGCGGATGCTCAGGCCAGCCGTCTGCGCGGTTTCCAGCACGACCGTATGCCGGCCAGCCGCCTGCGCGTCGACGTAGAGATCCTTGACCGCATCAGGGCGGTGCGCGACGACCTCGCCAACGGTCTGTGGACCTTCAGCAAGGAACAGCCCCTCGCGCTCACGCACCGCGCGCCGGCTCAACGCCCGCACTGACCTGACCCGGTCGGAGCTGATGTTGGTCAGCATCTGTTGGTCAGATCTTCGGGGTGTCGAACCGGCGCGCAGCCAAGGACTGCCTCAGACTGTCGCGTGCGTGGCCTGGGCCGGCGCGTTCGCCCGAGAGATCTCGACCAGGGCGGCGAAGGCTGCGGCGTCGTTGACGGCGAGCTCGGCCAGCATGCGCCGGTCGACCTCGATCTCGGCAGCCTTCAGACCCTGGATGAAGCGGTTGTAGGTCATGCCGTTGGCGCGGGCGCCGGCGTTGATCCGCTGGATCCACAGGCGACGGAAGTCACCCTTGCGAGCGCGACGGTCGCGGTAGGCGTAACCGAGTGAGTGGGTGACCTGCTCCTTGGCCTTGCGGTACAGGCGCGAGCGCTGTCCGCGGTAGCCGCTGGCGCGCTCGAGAACAACCCGACGCTTCTTGTGGGCGTTGACCGCCCGTTTCACGCGTGCCACGTGAGACTCCTTGCCTAGATTTTTGCGCTGACGCGTACTGGGGACAAACCGGCTTCCGTTGTCGGCGAAGCGTCGTTGTCGTGGTCAGCGGATCTGAATGAGTGTGTCTGGACCCTTGACCTGTGGTGACTACTTACCGAGGAGCTTCTTGATCTTCTTGGCCTGGGGCTTGTTCAGCTCCACGTCGTTCGCGATCGAGCGGGTCTTCTTCGAGGACTTGTGCTCGAGCAGGTGGCGACCGCCGGCCTGCTCACGCATGACCTTGCCGGTGCCGGTGAGGCGGAAGCGCTTTTTGGCACCGCTGTGGGTCTTCATCTTCGGCATGGAGCCGATCTCCTTCGGTCGTGCGGGTCCTCGCGGACCCACGGGTTCTGTCGTGAAGCTGTCGGCCGCCTACTCTGCGGCTTTGGTCTCGGCCTTGGTCTCGGTGGCCTCAACGCTTGTCTCTGCTGCTGCCTCTGTCGGTGCTGCTGCCTCGGGCGCAGGTGCTGCCTCGGCCGGTGGCGGGGCGGAGCGTGTCGCAGTCGTGCGTGCCGACGTCGAGACCGGTGCCTTCGCAGCGACCTCCTCGCGCTTGCGACGCTGTTCCGCCTTGGCCTCGGCCTTCTTCTTGGTCGGACCGATCACCATGACCATGTTGCGGCCGTCCTGCTTGGGAGTGCTCTCGACGAAGCCAAGGTCACCTATGTCCTCGGCAAGGCGCTGCAGCAGGCGAAAACCGAGCTCGGGCCGGGACTGCTCGCGACCGCGGAACATGATCGTCACCTTGACCTTGTCGCCGGTCTTGAGGAACCGCTCGACGTGGCCCTTTTTGGTGGCGTAGTCGTGCGGGTCGATCTTCGGCCGGAGCTTGATCTCCTTGATGACCGTGTTGACCTGGTTCTTGCGGGCTTCCCGCTCCTTGATCGCTTCCTGGTACTTGAACTTGCCAAAGTCCATGAGCTTGGCGACCGGCGGCTTTGCCATCGGGGCCACCTCGACGAGGTCGAGGTCGGACTCGGCAGCAAGGCGCAAGGCATCTTCGACGCGAACAATGCCGACCTGTTCGCCGTTGGGGCCGACCAACCGCACTTCCGGGACCCGGATCCGGTCGTTGATACGAGGTTCGCTGATGTGGTTCTCCTCTGTTGTCCGTCCAAGGGACAGTGTTGTCCATCAAGGGTGACCACCGGCAGACGAGAAAAGCTCCTCGCCACCGTAGAGCGCGAGGAGCTTTCAAGACGAGGAACATCCAACCAAAACCGCCGGTATGGCGGGCTGCGGACACCCGTCATACGCTGCACGTCTGCTGCGGCGCACCAGCGGTGCGACGCCCCAGCCGGGCGGACCTGGAACCCGGCGGCTTGCTGCAGCGAACTGCGAGCGTGCGGACGCGGGTGGAAGCGACTTGCTGATGAGCTTCTCTTGCACGCTGTGCCGATCGGGCAGCTTGGGAACAACCTGTCGACACAGCCGGTCGATGAGCAAGGGTAGCAGCGAGTGCCGCCAGACGCCCAATCCCGACACCATCTTGGTCGCCCTGTCGAGCGCCAACCTCGATGTTGCTGCGCCGACGGTCAGGCCGTGCTTGAGAACACCGCGGCTGCCCGCTCCCGGGAGCGGCGACGGGTGAAAGTGGCTCCAGCGCCGGCCACGGCGATGACCAGTCCAACCAGGGACACGCTCACGAAGCCACCGCGCCAACCCCATTGGTCGATCGCGAGGCCGGCGACGGGGGCACCCAGCGCTGAGCCGGCGGTCATGAATGATCCGTGCCATCCCATGGCCGCTCCCATGGCGGCCTCGGGCACCACCCTGCTGACCTGGTCGACCGTCGCGGTGACCGTTGGCGCGCACAGGAGCCCAGCCACGAAGGTCAGAGCGGCGAACGGCCACACGCTCGGCGCGAGGGCGATCGGAAATGTTGCCAGGCTCAGGCCGCCCAGGAGAAGGAACGCCGGGATCGACCGCCGCAGAAGGCCGTACGCGAGGCCGCCGATCACCGACCCGAGCCCCCAGATCGCGAGAACCGGGCCGATCAGGGAGATCTGGTGGAACTGCCGTAGCGCGGCGACGATGGCAATGTCGCAGCCGGAGAGGACGATCGTCGTCGCAGCAGCGGCGCCACAGACAGCCAGGAACCGCGCGCGGAACCACGCGCTGCGGGGCGGGTCCACCGCCGCATCAGCGGCTCCCTCTTCCGCATCGTCACGATCTGCCCTCATGACCGGATTGACCAACCAGAGGCCGACACCAGCCACCACACCGAGCATCTCGATGCTGAACAGGACCCATGCGGTGGGCCAGATGGTGGCCGCCCAGACGCCCACGAGCGGCCCCACCATGAAGGACAGCTCGACGGCCACCGCGTCCAGCGAGAGCGCGGTACGTCGATCACTCTCCGGGACGGCTGCGATGACCGCCAGCCGGATGACCGAGAAGATCGGGATGATGAAGAGGCCACCGAGCGCAGCGAGCAGGAGCAGGGGGACGTAACCCACGAACGGCGCGATCGACCAGCAAACCGCCGTGACAACCAGGGATGGCATGACGACTCGACGCAGACCCTTGGAGTCCAGCAACCTTCCACGCCACGGCCCGCTGATCGCGATGCACACCGTCGCCGCGGCACTCACGAACCCTGCGGCGCCATAGCTGCGATGCAAAGTCTGGACGACGTGGAGGGTGAGAATCACGCCACCGGCAAAGATCGGGATGCGCACCAGGACGCCCAGAACCAGCGCCTGCCGCAGAGCGGCGACGGACAGCACGCGGCGGTACGGGGCGAGCGGCATACCCCTGAGGTTGTCACAGCGCGTCGAGGGCTGGCCAAGGGGTTTGCGCGACGAGAGGTCGCGGGTCGAACCCGGGCTGACCAGTAGCTGAAACGGCCGCGAATCCTGCCTGTGTCTTCTTGACTGATTCCAGATTGAGTGGTTCGGTGGAGCAATGACCCCGGAAGAACAGCTGCGTGACGCCGCCCTGCGCGTCACCGGTCCGCGGGTCGCGGTGCTGGCCGAGGTGCACGCGCATCCGCACACCGACGTCGACACGCTGGCCGCCAAGGTCCGGTCACGACTCGGTTCGGTCTCGACCCAGGCCGTCTACGACGTCCTCCGCGCCCTCAGCGACGCAGGCCTCGTTCGCAGGGTCGAGCCGGCCGGATCTCCTGCCCTTTTCGAGGCCCGCGTGGGCGACAACCACCACCACGTCGTATGCCGGCGCTGCGGCGAGGTCGCCGACATCGACTGTGCCATCGGGTCTGCCCCTTGTCTGGAAGCCAGCAACACCAAGGGTTTCGTCGTCGACGAGGCCGAAGTGACCTACTGGGGCACCTGCCCCGCATGCCAGCAGAACAAACCGATTTCCGCGTAGAAGACGAAGGAGAGTCATGACCGAGCAGAGCGGTTCGACGTCGAGCAACGGTGCACCGGCCATCAGTGAGCGCAACTCCCTGACAGTGGGCGCCAACGGCCCGATCCTGTTGCACGACGTCCACTTCCTGGAGGAGATGGCTCACTTCAACCGCGAACGTGTGCCTGAGCGCAGTCCGCACGCCAAGGGCTCCGGCGCCTTCGGGGTCCTCGAGGTGAGCGAGGACGTCAGCCGGTACACGAAGGCTGCCCTGTTCCAACCAAGCGCCCGGACTGACATGCTCGCGCGTTTCTCGACCGTCGCCGGCGAGCAGGGAAGCCCCGACACCTGGCGCGACCCGCGCGGTTTCGCGCTCAAGTTCTATACGTCCGAAGGCAACTTCGACCTCGTCGGCAACAACACGCCGATCTTCTTCATCCGCGACACGATCAAGTTCCCGCACTTCATCCGTAGCCAGAAGCGACTCCCCGGGTCGGGGCTGCGCAGCAACCACATGCAGTGGGACTTCTGGACGCTCAACCCCGAGTCGGCCCACCAGGTCACCTACCTGATGGGTGACCGCGGCATCCCCAAGACGTGGCGCCACATGAACGGCTACGGCTCGCACACCTACATGTGGATCAACGAGGCGGGCGTGAAGAGTTGGGTCAAGTACCACTTCATCTCCAACCAGGGCGTCGAGGGTCTCACCGGCGCCGAGGCCAACCGGATCGCCGGCGAGGACGCCGACTTCCACCGCCGCGACCTGCACGAGGCGATCGAACGCAGCGAGTTCCCGAGCTGGACGCTGTCGATCCAGGTCATGCCGTACGACGACGCCAAGGAGTACCGTTTCAACCCCTTCGACCTGACCAAGGTCTGGCCGCACAGCGACTACCCGCTGATCAAGGTCGGCACGATGACGCTGAACAAGAACCCCGACAACTTCTTCGCCCAGATCGAGCAGGCTGCGTTCTCTCCGGGCAACACCGTGCCTGGCATCGGCTTCTCCCCCGACAAGATGCTGCTCGGCCGGACGTTCGCCTACGCCGACGCCCACCGCAACCGGATCGGCACCAACTTCCACCAGCTGCCGGTCAACCGCCCACGGGTTCCTGTCAACAGCTACATGTTCGACGGCTCCATGACCTATGAGCACACCGGCGACCAGGCGGTGTACGCGCCGAACTCCGAGGGCCGTCCTTTCTCGGACCTGACCGGTCCGGTGGAGGACAGCTGGGAGTCCGACGGCCCGATGGTGCGTTCGGCCTACGAGCTGCATGCCGAGGACGACGATTTCGGTCAGG
>DATCQG010000208.1:0-8290 GCA_036569625.1 Dermatophilaceae bacterium
GTGGCCCAGCCGCTCTGAGACCACCTTCAGGTCGACGCCGGCGGACAGGGCCAGGCTCGCGTTGGTGTGGCGTAGGTCGTGGAGCCGGATGACGGGCAGGCCCGCCTTCAGGGCCAATGCCTGGAAGTGCCTCGTGGCGTATTCCGGTCGCACGCTCGAGGTTCTGGGTCTCTCGCTGTCGGCGGAGCATGGCCACGGTCTCGGCGTCGATGGGGATGAGGCGCTGTCCGCGTTTGATCTTCACCCGCGAGGACGGTCGCCCGGCGAGTGCCTCTTCGTCATTCAGCAGATCACCGACGTCAACGGGCGGAGCATGGTCAGCACGACGTCCTCCCAGCGCAGGCCGACGGTCTCGCCGCGGCGCATGCCGGTGACCAGCATCAGGTGGTAGAGGTTCGCGAGCCGGTCCTGGGCCGAAACGCCGCAGCGTGGCCACCAGCTCGCCCATCACCGGCGCGAGCCGCTTACCCGTCGGCGCCCCCAGCACCGCCCAGCAGAACCGCAGTCCAACCACGACGTCCTCCCCATACTTGGGAACCCGCGGCCTGCGTGGCCGCACGACCATGGGCCGCAGACCCTGCCCGGGCGCCTTACGGGCATGGTTGCGGTGCCATCCCGTAGTGGCACACAACTCGTCGAGGATCGTCCCCTTCTCCACCTGGCTGGCCCGCTTGTAACGCACCGCGATCGTCTTGGTCACTGCCTGTCGCTGGCTCATCGTCAGTCCCATCACCGAGACCTACCGGTAGCCGGTGCTCCGCAACGGTGGGCACGCTCTACGCGCGCACTCCTAAATGAGTCAACGACCCCACCTACGCGCGCATTCTTGATGAGTCAACGCGGGACCTCGCAAAACCGGTGTTGCTCAGGGTAGCCTTTGTCCAACGAGCCGCGGAGGTTTAGATGAGCGCGCGCGAAGCCTTTCTGTCTTGGCCTGTGGTGCGTCAGATCACGGGCACCGACCCGTTGGGGCGCGGCGCGGCAGCGAAGTCCGCGCATACGTCAGCCCAGATCGCGCGCACCGAGACGGCCGACCGGGTCGTCCAGAGCATCTGCCCCTACTGCGCGGTCGGCTGCGGCCAGCGCGTCTTTGTCAAGGGCGACAAGGTCATCCAGATCGAGGGCGACCCGGACTCGCCCGTCTCGCGGGGCCGGTTGTGCCCCAAGGGATCGGCGAGCGAGCAGCTCGTCAACAGCCCGGGGCGGCAGACCGCCATGCTGTATCGCCGTCCGTTCGGCACCGAGTGGGAGCCCCTGGATCTCGAGACCGCCACGGACATGATCGCCGACCGGGTGGTAGCGAGCCGGGCCGGCACCTGGCAGGACGTCGACCAGGAGGGGCACGCCCTGCGCCGGACGATGGGCATCGCGGCCCTTGGTGGGGCCGTCCTCGACAACGAAGAGAACTACCTGATCAAGAAGCTCTTCACCGCGCTGGGCGCGATCCAGATCGAGAACCAGGCACGTGTTTGACACAGCTCCACCGTCCCCAGTCTGGGGACCTCGTTCGGTCGCGGCGGTGCCACGACATTCCAGCAGGACCTGCAGAACTCTGACTGCATCGTCATCCAGGGTTCCAATATGGCCGAGTGCCACCCGGTTGGTTTCCAGTGGGTCATGGAGGCGAAGGCGCGCGGTGCCAAGGTCATCCACATCGACCCCCGGTTCACCCGCACGTCGGCCATGGCCGACCAGCACGTCCCGTTGCGGGCCGGCAGCGACATCGTGTTCCTCGGCGGGATCGTCAACTACATCATGACCAACGAGAGCTACTTCCACGACTACGTCGTCGCCTACACCAACGCGGCCACGCTGGTCAGCGACGACTTCCAGGATGTGGACGACCTCGACGGCGTCTTCTCCGGCTACGACCCGGAGACGGGCGTGTACGACCCGACCTCTTGGGCCTACCAAGGCGCGCCCGAGCACGCTGCGGCCGGGCCAGACCGGGATCCACACGATGAGGAGGGCGGCGAGGCCAAGCACGGGCATCGCAGCGGTGATGTGCTGGGCGGTGCGGGCGCCACGCACGAGGGGGCCTCGGAGGTGCGCCGCGACGAGACTTTGCAGGATCCGCGCTGTGTCTTCCAGGTTCTCAAGCGGCACTACACCTCCTACACCGCCGAGATGGTCGAGCGGCTGTGCGGTGTCTCCCAGGAGGACTTCATCGCGGTCTGCGAGGCCGTGACAGCCAACAGCGGTCGCGACCGCACGACCGCCTGGGTCTACTCGGTCGGCTGGACCCAGCACTCCGTGGGTGTGCAGTACATCCGCGGCGCGGCCATCATCCAGCTGCTGCTGGGCAACGTCGGCCGTCCCGGTGGTGGCATCCTCGCCCTGCGCGGGCACGCCAGCATCCAAGGCTCGACCGACATCCCGACGCTGTTCAACATCCTGCCCGGCTACCTACCGATGCCGAAAGCCGGCGCGCATGACTCGTTGCGGGAGTACCTCTCGACGATCGCCAGCGACACCCAGAAGGGCTTCTGGACCGAGGCAGATGCTTACACCGTCAGCCTGCTCAAGGCGTGGTGGGGTGACGCCGCGACCGCGGACAACGGCTACCACTTCGACTACCTGCCCCGGCTTACCGGCGATCACGGCACCTACCAGACGGTCATGAACATGCTCGACGACCTGGTCGAGGGCTACTTCCTGCTCGGCCAGAACCCTGCCGTCGGGTCGGCCCACGGACGCCTGCAACGACTCGGTATGTCGCACCTCAAGTGGCTGGTCGTGCGCGACTTCAACCTCATCGAGTCCGCGACGTTCTGGAAGGACGGTCCCGAGATCGCGACCGGTGAGCTGCGCACGCAGGACATCGGCACCGAGGTCTTCTTCTTCCCCGCCGCCTCGCACGTCGAGAAGGACGGCACGTTCACCCAGACCCAGCGGATGCTTCAGTGGCACCACAAGGCGGTCGATCCGCCTGGGGACTGCCGCAGCGAGCTGCAGTTCTTCTATGTGCTCGGCCAGAAGATCCGCGAGCGGCTGGCCCGGTCCACCGACGAGCGTGACCGTCCCGTGCTGGACCTCACCTGGGACTACGGCGTCGACGGCAGCAACGAGCCCTCGGCCGACGCCGTCCTGCGCGAGATCAACGGCTGGCATTTGACCGACAAGAACCCCACCGACAAGAACCCCACCGACAAGAACCACACCGAGCGGGGCGAGCTGCTGTCCAGCTACACCGAGATGAAGCCCGACGGTTCCACGGCCGGAGGCTGCTGGATCTACACCGGTGTCTACGCCAACGGCATCAACCACTCTGCCTCACGCAAACCCGGCAGCGAGCAGTCGTGGGTGGCGCCCGAATGGGGATGGGCCTGGCCAGCCAACCGGCGCATCCTCTACAACCGCGCCTCGGCCGACCCGCAGGGGCGCCCCTGGAGCGAGCGCAAGGCGTACGTCTGGTGGGACGAGTCGTCCGGGAAGTGGACCGGGCACGACGTCCCCGACTTCCCGCTGACCACCGACCCGGCATACCGGCCCGAGCCTGGCACCCCGGGACCCAAGGGGCTCGCCGGTGACGACCCGTTCATCATGCAGGCCGACGGCAAGGGCTGGCTCTTCGCGCCCAAAGGACTGCTCGACGGCCCCCTGCCTGCGCACTACGAGCCCCACGAGTCGCCGGTCCGCAACCCGTTCTACTCCCAGCAGTCCAACCCGACCCGGCAGGTATTCAAGCGCAAGGACAACCCGTCCAACCCCTCCGGCGGCGGGCCGGGCACGGACGTCTACCCCTTTGTCTTCACCACCTATCGGCTCACCGAGCACCACACCGCCGGCGGCATGAGCCGCTGGTCGCCCTACCTCGCCGAGCTTCAGCCCGAGTTCTTCTGCGAGGTCTCCCCCGAGCTGGCCCGCGAACGCGGTCTGGTCAACGCCGGCTGGGCCACGATCGTCACGGCACGCACCGCCATCGAGGCACGGGTGCTGGTCACCGAACGCATCAGGGCGTTGGTCATCGACGGCCGGCCGGTCCACCAGATCGGTCTGCCCTACCACTGGGGAGTGGGCGGCGGCGGAGCGATCGTCAGCGGTGACAGTGCCAACGACCTGCTCGGCGTCACGCTCGATCCCAATGTGCACATCCAGGAGTCCAAGGCGTCCACGTGCGACATCCAGCCGGGTCGGCGCCCGACCGGTCCCGCCCTGCTGCGCTTCGTCGAGGAGTACCGCAGCCGGGCCGGCATCACGGTCGAGACGAGCAACGTCCTGCGCAACGAGTCTGCCGAGGCGGCCTCCGACAGCATCCCTGAAGGAGAGGGCTCATGAGCAGGAGCGTGAACAGATCGCCGGATCCGGCACGCGACGCCGGGTGGGAGGACCCGCCGGCCCGCAAGGGCTTCCTCACCGACACCTCGATCTGCATCGGATGCAAGGCCTGCGAGGTGGCGTGCAAGGAGTGGAACGCGATCCCCGAGGATGGCCTCTCACTACTCGGCTCGTCCTATGACAACACCGGGAGCCTCGGCGCGAGCACGTGGCGACACGTCGCCTTCATCGAACAGCCCACAGGAGCAACGCGGTCAGGCGCTTCGGTGGATCTCGGTATGCCGTCCGTCGGGCTTCTGGACGCCGGTGCGGGCACAGGGGCCACTGCGGTTCCGGAGGCCACCTCCGAGAGGGCGGACTTCCGGTGGCTCATGTCGTCCGACGTGTGCAAGCACTGCACCCACGCGGCGTGCCTCGACGTATGCCCGACCGGCTCGCTGTTCCGCACCGAGTTCGGCACCGTCGTCGTGCAGGACGACATCTGCAACGGCTGCGGATACTGCGTTCCGGCCTGCCCGTTCGGGGTCATCGAGCGACGCACCGACGACGCAGGGCGAGCAGACGGGTCCGGCGCGCCCGCGAAGGTCAGGAAGGCCGAACGAGTGCCGGAGAAGAGAGTGCGCGACAAGAACGTCGGAATCGCCCAGAAATGCACGCTGTGCTACGACCGGCTCGAGGCCGGCAACACCCCTGCCTGCGCGCAGGCCTGTCCCACCCAGTCCATCCAGTTCGGCGATGTCGACGAACTGCGCGAGCGCGCCCACGCGCGGATGGAGCAGCTGCACACCCAGGGTGTCCCGGAGGCCCGGCTCTATGGCGCCGACCCCGAGGACGGCATCGGCGGCGCCGGAGCGATGTTCCTCCTGCTGGACGAGCCGGAGGTGTACGGCCTGCCCCCGGACCCGGTCGTCACGACCAAGGACCTCCCGGCCATGTGGAAGAAGGCCGGCCTCGCCGCGCTCACCCTGCTCGGTGGCGCCGCTGCCAGCTTCATCGGAGGTCGGTCATGAGCACGCCCGGCGAGGCGGAGACCACCTATGGCCGGTGGCCCGACGACGACCGACTCAAGGGCCAAAGGCGCCGAGATGTCCAGTCGGCCGCGGCCCGCGGTCTGCGTCAGGGCAGGGACCAGGTGACCGGACTGGCCGACCTCGTCGAGCGTGGCATCGGCGGTCGCCGTGGAGGTGGCGGGGGCGAGCGCGCGATGGTGCCCGAGGCCACCTTCACGTCCTACTACGGCCGGCCCGTGGTCAAGCCGTCGCCATGGAAGGCCGACATCCCGGCCTACTTCTTTCTCGGAGGCGTCGCGGCGGGCTCCTCCCTGCTGGGAGCGGGCGCCGACCTCACCGATCGGCCGGCACTGCGGCGCGCCAGCCGCCTGGGTGCCCTCGCGGGGATCAGCCTGAGCATGGCTGCTCTCGTCCACGACCTCGGCCGGCCGAGCCGGTTCCTCAACATGCAGCGGGTCGTGAGGCCGACCTCACCCATGTCGGTCGGCACCTGGGTCCTGTCCCTCTACGGGCCACTGGCCGGACTAGCCGCCATGGCCGAGCTGCGCGGGCTGCTCCCCCATGCGCTGCGCGGCCCGGCCCGGCTCCTGGAGACCACAGGCCGACCGGCCGGTATCGGGGCCGCGTTGGTCGCCCCCGTCGTGGCCTCGTACACCGCGGTCCTGCTATCCGACACGGCCACCCCCACCTGGCACGACGCCCACCACCACCTGCCGTTCCTCTTCGTCGGGTCGGCCGCCGCCGCGTCCGGGGGCCTCGCCATGATCACCTCCCCGGTCGGCCAAGCCGGTCCCGCCCGACGGATGGCGGTCGGAGGGGCGCTGTTGGAGTTCGCCGTCGACCAGCGGATGGAGGCCGCCATGGGGTTGACGGCCGAGCCGCTGCACCAGGGCAAGGCCGGCACCTACCTACAGATCGCCAAGGTTCTCAACACCATCGGGGTTGCCGGCACCGTGCTGCTCGGCCGGCGCAGCCGCACCACCTCGGTGATCTCTGGGGCCGCTCTCGTGGCCGGGTCAGCCCTCACCCGGTTCGGCATCTTCGAGGCCGGTCAGCAGTCGGCTCGCGACCCGAAGTACACCGTGGTCCCCCAACGCGAGCGCCTCAACCGCGGTGAGGGCACTCATGGCTGACCCGACGACCCAACGACCCGACGCGACGACACGACGACACGACCATCTCCACCCCCGACCGGAAGCTCAGAACACAACCCGACCGTAGGAGCGACATGACGACCGACGACGTGATGGCCCGTACCGAACAGCAGGACAACCCGACGAGGGGACGCTGGTGGCTGGTCGCCGCGGCGTTGCTGCTGCAGTTCTCGATCGGGGCCGTCTACGCCTGGAGCGTGTTCAGCAAGGCGCTGGGCGCCGCCGCGCCCTTCCACCTCAGCAAGGTGGAGGGTGCGCTGCCGTTCGAGGTGACGATCGGCATGATCTTCATCGGCACCTACATCGGCGGTCGGCTACAGGACAAAAGGGGACCGCGCCCGGTGGCTCTCATCGGCGGCGTCATCTACGCCTTCGGCGTCATCCTCGCGTCGTTCTCGCACAACCACGATCAGCTCTGGTTGCTCGTCCTGGGCTATGGCGTCATCGCCGGCTTCGGGCTCGGCCTCGCCTACATCGTCCCCATCGCCATGCTGCAGAAGTGGTTTCCCGACAAGCGGGGGCTCATCACCGGGCTCGCTGTTGGCGGGTTCGGGTTCGGCGCAGTGCTGACATCGCCGATCGCCCAGCGCCTCATCGCCAGCAACAAGGACGTGCCCACCAAGGCCTTCCTGCCGTTGGGCATCGGCTATCTCATCCTGTCGCTGATCGGAGCATCGTTCTTCCGCAACCCGCCGAGTGGCTACCACGTCCCGGGCTTCTCGCCGGCCACCACCGGCCGCGTCGTCGACAGTGGCAAGGACTACACCGAGAAGGAGGCGCTGCGCACCCCACAGTGGTACCTCCTCACCGCCATCCTCACCCTCAACGTCACTGCCGGTATCGCCCTCATCTCCCAGGCCGCGGCCAGCGCCACCGACATCGCCGGCTATACCGCGGCGGGGGCCGCCAATCTCGTCGGTGCGCTCGCGATCTTCAATGGCGGCGGCCGGATCGTATGGGCTGTGATCTCGGACCGCACGGGCCGGATGCCGGCGTTCGCAGCGATGCTCGGACTCCAGGGGATCTGCCTGCTGTTGATTCCCCATGCGAGCAGCGCGGCGCTCTTCTTCATCCTCGCCGCCGTCATCTACCTGTGTTACGGAGGCGGGTTCGGCACCATGCCGGCGACCGCCGGCGACTATTTCGGTGTGCGACACGCCGGCGCCATCTACGGTCTGATGATTCTCGGCTGGAGCCTGGGCGGCATCATCGGCCCGCTGGTCATCTCGGCGCTGATCGGCAGCGCCAAGAGCTACACCCTCGGCTACACCGTCATCGCGATCATCGCCCTCGTTGCGATTGTCCTCACCGCGCTCACCAGGATCCCCCGCACGCGACAGAACGCTGGCGAGGGCCTGCTCGGCGACGAAGCGGCCAGGACCACCTGAGCGGGTAATGTGCGGTCAGCGGACCTGGAGCGCCCGCTCGCCGCACGGCACGATCTCTCCGACGATGGGCGCGCCGGGGACCTCGCCGACCACGAGCAGCCCACCGCTGGTCTGAGCGTCGGCGAGCAGCAGCAGCTCGTCCTCGCCGAGCGCCGAGTCGATCTGCGAACGCACCCACTCGAGGTTGCGCCGGGTTCCGCCACTGACGAAACCGTCCCGCAGTGCCTCGCGCGCCCCCTCGAGGTAAGGCACCGCCGCCGCATCGACGACCGCGCTCACGCCTGAGGCGCGCGCCATCTTGAACAGGTGACCCAGGAGACCGAACCCGGTCACGTCGGTGGCCGCTTCGACACCTGCCTCGAGAGCGTCTCGCGCGGCCGTGTCATTGAGCGCGACCATCGATGCCACCGCCTCTGGGAAGCTCTCGCCCGTCGCCTTGTGGCGGTTGTTCAGCATCCCC
>DATCQG010000209.1:0-10514 GCA_036569625.1 Dermatophilaceae bacterium
GGCAGTCCTGGGAGGACGCCGCGTCCGTGGCCATCAAGACGGCGGGCGGGACGCTTCGCAACATCCGGGTTGCGGAGGTGGTCGCGCAGGACATCCACGTCGCTGAGGATGGCGGGATCACCTATCGGACCAAGCTTCGCGTCTCGTTCAAGTACGAAGGCGGGGAGTAGGAGATACCGCTGCACCTGTCCCAGAGGAAGCGCCAACCCAACAGCTGAGGAGACTCGTCATGAGCACCAAGCTCAACCCGTACCTGGGCTTTCGCGACAACGCCAAGCAGGCGATGGAGTTCTACAAGTCGGTATTCGGCGGCGAGCTCACCTTGAGCACGTTCGCCGAGTTCCAGGCCAGTGAGGATCCGGCCGAGCAGGGCAAGATCATGCACGGGATGCTCGTCACCAAGAGCGGGCTGACCCTGATGGGCGCCGACACCCCGAACAGCATGAAGTTCACGCCGGGGGACAACTACTCGGTCTCCCTCAGCGGCGAGGACGAGGGCGAGCTGCGTCGCTACTGGGAGGGACTCGCGGCGGAAGGCACCATCGCGATGCCGCTCGAGAAGGCTCCCTGGGGCGACACCTTCGGAATGTGCACCGACAAGTTCGGCGTCAGCTGGCTGGTCAATATCAACGCCGCCCAGCCCCAGGGCGGTTGACCCGCAACGGAGTTCGCGCTTTGGCTGCGTCAGCGGAACGAGCTGGTGAAGCCGATCAGGGCGGCCATGTAGTTGGCCCGTTCGAAGGCGGACGGATCGGCGACATTGCGCTGGCTGACGCTGCCCTTGAGCTGCGCCACCGACTCGAAGCCCGACTCGGCGGCCCAGTTCACGAGATCACTCTCGACCGTGGCGACATGCTCCGGGCCGTGCTCCAGCAGCGCTGATGTCATCATCGCCACGTCGGCGCCGGCGAGCAGACAGCGGGCAGCGTCGGCGCCGGTATGGACCCCGGTCGTCACCGCGAGCGATGCCTCAACCCGACCGGAGAGGATGGCCGCCCAGCGAAGCGGCAGCCGCAGCTCGGACGACGATGACAGCACCAGGGTGGGTGTCACCTTCCTCGTCCGCGGGTCGATGTCGGGCTGGTAGAAACGGTTGAACAGCACGAGGCCGTCAGCCCCCGCTGCGGTCAACCTCGAGGCCGCGTGGCCCAAGGCGCTGTAGTAGGGGCCGATCTTGACCGAGAGCGGGATCGAGAGGGACGCCTTGACCAGGGCGACGAGCTCGACCTGCTCGTCCTCAACCTTGCTCCCCGTCACGTCGATGTCGGCGGCGACCCCGTAGAGGTTGAGCTCGAGGGCGTCGGCGCCGGCCAGCTCCAGAAGCCGCGCGTACCTCACCCAGCCGCCCGGGGTCACCCCGTTCAGGCTGGCGATCACGGGGATCTTGAGGGCCTTCTTCGCCTCCTCGACGTGGCGCAGGTAGCGGTCGGCAACCGACTCGTAGTCCCCGAGGTCGGGGAAGTAGCCGGTGGCCTCCGGATTGCTGTCAGTGCCGAGGTCGCCCAGCCGGTCGGCCTGTCTCTCCTCGTGCTCGACCTGCTCCTCGAACAATGAAGGGAGGACGACTGCGGCGATGCCGGCCTGCTCCAGGGCGCGCAGCGAGTCGATCCGGGCCGTCAGCGGTCCGGACGAGGCGACCAACGGGCTGCGCAGCCGCAGCCCCAGATAGGTGGTGGACAGGTCGAAGTCCGAGCGGACGATCGATCCGGCGGTCATGTTGAAACCTCCTCGGTAGCAACGCCTTCCGGGTCGACGATCGCCCCGGGCTCGTGCGGCACGCTGCGCTCGACCCCGGCCAGCTGCTCGTAGTAGCGCCAGCGCTCGTTGACGTCGGCCTGGGCCAGGGCCATGAGGTGGTGTGCCCGCTCGGGATCGGAGCGCTCCAGCATCGCGAAACGGGCCTCCTCGTGGGCGAACTCGCTGAGCGCGAGCGCCGGCTTGCGGGAGTCGAGCCGGAACGGCTTCGTGTGCTCCTCAGGCCCGGGGGCGAACCGGTAGAGGGGCCAGTGACCGCTCTTGACCGCGTCGCGCATGTGCGTCATGGAGTACTTCATGTCGATGCCGTGCGCAATACAGGTGGAGTACGCCAGGACGAGCGAGGGGCCTGGCCACGCGGCAGCCTCCTGGAGGGCCCGGACGGTCTGCACCTCGTTGGCACCAAGGGCGATCTGGGCGACATACACGTTGCCGTACTGCATCGCCAGGGCGCCGAGGTCCTTCTTCGGCGTCGACTTGCCCGCGGTGGCGAACTTCGCCACCGCACCTCTTGGCGTGGCCTTGGACGCCTGGCCGCCGGTGTTGGAGTAGACCTCGGTGTCCAGCACGAGCACGTTGACGTTCTCACCGGATGCGAGCACGTGGTCGAGCCCGCCATACCCGATGTCGTAGGCCCATCCGTCCCCACCGATGATCCACACGTCGGTGCGCACCAGGTCGTCGGCCAGGCTCGCGAGGTGGCGTGCGGTGGAGTCATCCCGGAGCGTGTCCAGCTGCTCGCGCAGGCGCACCACGCGCTCGCGCTGGGCGCTGACCCCGGCTTCGTCGGACTGGTCCGCGTCGAGCAGCTCGCGCGCCAGGTCGGGACCGACGGCGTCGGCGAGGGTGCCCACCAGTGCCCGGGCCGTCGCCCCGCCCTGTTCCTTGCCCAGACGCATGCCCAGGCCGAACTCCGCGTTGTCCTCGAACAGGCTGTTGGACCACGCAGGGCCCCGACCCTCGGCGTTGCGACTCCACGGCGTGGTTGGCAGGTTCCCGCCGTAGATCGAGGAACATCCCGTGGCGTTTGCCACGATCATCCGGTCGCCGAAGAGCTGGCTGAGCAGGCGCAGGTATGGCGTCTCTCCGCACCCCTCGCAGGCGCTGGAGAACTCGAAAAGCGGTTGGAGCACCTGCGAGCCCTTGACGGTGTCGTGCGGGAGCAACCCGCGGTCCAGCAGGGGGATGGTCTCGAAGAACGCGTAGTTGTCGCGCTCGCGGTCCCGGTGCTCGGCGATCGGCTGCATGTTGATGGACTTGTGCCCGACCACGCTCTTGCTGATCGCCGGGCACTGCTCCACGCAGACCCCGCACCCGGTGCAGTCGTCGGGGGAGACCTGGATGCTCAAAAGGTGTGGAGTTGCCAGCTCGCGCGAGTTGAAGGACTTGGTCGCGAAGGTATCCGGCGCGCCATCCAGGTCGTCGGGGGAGAGCACCTTCATCCCCATCGCGTTGTGCGGGCACACGATTGCGCACTTGCCGCAGTCGATGCAGATGTCGGGGTCCCAGATCGGGATCTCCTGGGCCAGAGCCCTCTTCTCGTATCGCGTGGTGCCGGTTGGGAAGGTTCCGTCCACCGGGAGCGCACTCACCGGAAGCAGGTCACCCTCGCCGGCGAGGATGCGCGCGGTCACCCTGGTCACGAAGTCCGGCGCCCCGGCCGGGATCACCTCACGCAGGGGAGTGGTCGAGGTGACGACCGCGGGCACCGTGAGCTCGTGCAGCTCGGCGAGGGAGCGGTCGACGGCGGCGAGATTGCGCTCGACGACCTGACGCCCCCGTCTGCCGTAGGTCTTCTCCACTGCGAGCCGGACGGCGTCGATGGCCTGTTCCTGCGGCAGGATCCCCGAGAGTGCGAAGAAGCAGGGCTGCATCACGGTGTTGATCCGCCCGCGAAGGCCAAGCTCGCCGGCCAGTCGGTGAGCATCGATGACGTGGACCTTCAGGTTCTTGTCGATGATGGCTCGCTGAACCTTCTCGGGCAGGTTGTCCCACACCTCGTCGGCAGGATACGGAGCGTTGAGCAGGACGGTCGCGCCCGGCCTGGCGACCCCGAGGACGTCCTGCGTGAACAGCAACCCGAACTGGTGGCAGGCCACAAGATCGGCCCGGTCGATGAGGTACGTGGACCGGATCTCGTGGCGGGAGAACCGCAGGTGCGAGACGGTGATCGCCCCGGCCTTCTTCGAGTCGTAGACGAAGTAGCCCTGGGCGTGCAGGTCGCTGTGCTCGCTCACGATCTTGACGGTGTTCTTGTTGGCGCCGACGGTGCCGTCAGAGCCCAGCCCGTAGAACACTGCCCGGACGTCTCCCTCCGGCGTCGGCAGCTCGAAATCGCGGTCCGGGGGCACCGACAGGTGGGTCACGTCATCGACGATGCCGACGGTGAACCGGGGACGCGGCAGCTCGGACTCGAGCTCGTCGAAGACGCCCTTGACCATCGGCGGGGTGAACTCCTTGGACGAGAGCCCGTAGCGGCCACCGGTCACCCGCGGCATGGCGCGGGGGTCGCGCGAGCCGCTGGTGACGGCTTCGGCCAGGGTCGCGACGACGTCGAGGAAGAGCGGCTCGCCATACGCGCCCGGTTCCTTCGTGCGGTCGAGCACGGCGACCCGGGTTGCGGTCAGGGGCAGCGCGGCGACCAGCTCGGCGGCGGGGAACGGCCGGTACAGCCGAATGGTGATGACCCCCACGCGCTCCCCTCGGCGGTTGAGCTCCTCGACGGTCTCCTGGACCGCGCCAGCCCCGGAACCCATGATCACAATGACCCGGTCGGCCTCGGGGTGCCCTTCGTACTCCACCAGCCGGTGCGCGCGCCCGGTGAGCCTGGCCAGCCGGTCCATCGCGTCCTGCACCGCCGCCGGCACCGCGTCGTAGAAGGGGTTGACCGCCTCGCGGGACTGGAAGAACACGTCCGGGTTCTGCGCCGATCCGCGCAGCACAGGGTGCTGGGGGGTCAGCGCCCGTTCACGGTGCTCGAGGACGCCAGCGTCGTCGATCAGGGCCCGCAGGTCCTCCTGCTCGAGCATGACCACCCGGTTCATCTCGTGGGAGGTGCGGAACCCGTCGAAGAAGTGCAGGAAGGGAACGCGGGTCTGCAGGGTGGCGAGGTGGGCGACGACGGCCAGGTCCTGCGCCTCCTGTACCGAGCTCGAGGCCAACATGGCGAAGCCGGTGGTCCGTGCGGCCATCACATCCGAGTGGTCGCCAAAGATCGACAGGGCGTGCGTGGCGACCGTGCGGGCAGCCACGTGAATGACCGCCGAGGACAGCTCACCGGCGATCTTGAACATGTTGGGCAGCATGAGCAGCAGACCCTGGGACGAGGTGAAGGTCGTCGCCAAGGCCCCGGTCTGCAGCGCGCCGTGCAGTGCGCCGGCGGCCCCGCCCTCACTCTGCATCTCGACCACCCGGGGCACCATGCCCCACAGGTTGGTCCGGCCGGACGCCGCCCAGGCATCGGCATGTTCGCCCATCGGCGACGAGGGGGTGATCGGGTAGAGGGCCACCAGCTCACTGAGGGCGTAGGCGACCGCAGCCGCGGCCTCGTTCCCGTCCACACATTCATGCCGCATGTCATCTCTCCCTGCGTTCTTGGTCCTTGAGGCTGACACGCTATCCCCCTTCACCCAAAGGAGATAAGGATGCCATTGGTCGGACAGCCCGGCGACGCCCCGACGAAGCCCCGCACTGACCGTGGTTGGCTTGTGCTCATGCGTGTCCAGCGGCTGCACCCCGACGAAGCGGACATCAACGAAGCCCTGATTCGGCGGCTTCTTGTCAGCCAGATGCCGCAGTGGGCCGAGCTGCCGTTGCACCTGGTCGAGCCCCAGAGCTCCTTCCCGGCGACAGGGATCTCAGTGATCCGCAGCCAGAAATGCTTGGCCCGCCGGCCCAGGTTTCGTTCCAGATCAGCGACGAGGTTCGTCTCAATTGGGCCGCGACCCCGTCGGCGCCCCCGATGGAACCGCCTGGGGTCCGGAATGCCGATCATCAGCTCGACGTGCTCGCGCTTGCGGTCATTGCTCCAAGCGACGGCCTCTGAGAAATGCCTCGCCACGACCCCCTGCAGTTCGGGGGCCGACTGCAACGACTCAAAGTTGGGTGGAATCCACCACGAAGCAGAGATCTGTGCCTGACTCTGCCCATGCACGTCCCAGTCAGCGCGGAGGGCTTGGTCCCACCACAGATCCCATTGGCGAGCAGCGTCTTCGGGCCCTTCTTCTTTGGCACGAGGCGTTGTTGGTGCGGCATGCGGAAGCCACGCATGCCTGGACGTCAGCCCTGCGACATCGCGGACGAACAGACCGATGACCAGGCGCTGAGGTTCGTCGATCTTGATACGCCAGCTCGTTGAGCCTGCTTCTTGGATCATTTAGCGAGGCGTGCCCGGGCTCGGGGTGAAGCCTGGGCCATGGCCTGGGACGACGAGGTCTGCTATTGCCAGGACCCGCTCGCGCTGGCCGCGCAGGACGTCGGGGTCGGGTGCATACGGGTCATCCAGTGGGCCCTGGCCGGTCCACCACAGGTGGGTGAGCGCGACCACATGGTCGGTCGTGCCCACCAACACGCTCAGGTCCTGTGGGGTGTGACCGGGGGTCGCAAGCAGCCGCACCGAGGGGGTGAGCTGTATGCCGTCCGCCGCACGCGCGGTCCAGCTGTCGCGGAAGTAGACGGCCTGGAAGTCGTGAACCGGGATCTCGCCGAAGAGGGCGATGTTGACCGTGTGGTCGGGGTGGTGGTGGCTCAGCACGATGTCGGTGACGTCGCGCGCAGATACGCCCAGCTCCTCGAGCGGGTCCAGGATCGCCGCCCTGGACGGCACCATCCCCGGGTCGACGACGATGACGCGGTCACCGTCCCGGACCAGGCTCACCGTGCCCGCGACCCGTTCGGCAGCGTAGCCGGTGAACAGTATGTCGAGCCTGGCGGTGCGGGCCACATTTTCCAGGCTGTCGATAACCACGATGGAACCGTACGCCGGGTCGCTCAGGTCACGGGCAAGAGGTTGGGCCGCTTGCAGGCGAGGTCGTCCCCCGGGGACTGCCCGCGCACCTGTTCCCAGGCCCAGGGGATCAGGTGCGAGCCCGCCCAGGCGGCCTCGGTGGCAGCGACGCGAACACGGCTCGTCCTCGGCACGGGCGGGGGCTCAGCCCGCCAGTCCTCCACCTGGTGCCCCAGCGCCTCGGCCAGCGCGGCGGCGATACGACGATGTCCTTCGCTGTTGGCGTGCAGCCGGTCGGTGTGCCATAAAGCAGGGTGGCTTGCTGCGGGCACCGAAGCGAGGTCGACCACGAGGGAGCCGAAGCGCTCATGACACTCGAGGGTGACCGAGTTGAGGAACTGCAGGCGCCTGCGCAACACGACGGCGATCGGCGCCACCCGTGCCATGTCCGGCATCGTGAACGTGAGGACCTGAACGCCCTTTGAGGCCAGCTCCTCGTGCATCGCGAAGAGGTCATCACGCAGCGCGTCACGGTCGAGCCTGGGCCGCAGCACGTCGTTCACGCCGGCCACAACGACGGCCCAGTCAGGCTCCAGGGCCAGCGCCGGCCGCAGCTGCGTCTCACGAACCTCGTGCGCCGTCTGTCCGCGCACGGCGAGGTTGGCATAGAGCAGGCCGGGATGGATCACGTCCAGGTGGCGGGCGAACCGATCAGCCCACCCGACATACATCCCGTCGGGGCCGGGGTCCTCAAGGCCCTCAACAGTGCTGTCACCGATCGCAACCAGGCGAGGCGGCATACCCATGCTCCTTACGATCTAGGCGGAGAAGCCATCGGGCCGATTTGCCGCGAATCACTGGCTGATTTCAATAGTCTCAACATCATCCGGCCCCTCGGGACTCGCGAACGCTCCACCCGTGGATCATCTCAGTCATGTGCCCATGCCGTCCCCGGACTGCACCATCGAGATGTCTTCAGCCCAACAGGTGCTCCTCCTGGATCGAGTTGCCGCCGTCCACCACGAGCAGCTGGCCGGTCAGGTAGCTGGCAGCGGGGGACGCGAGGAAGGCCACGAGCTCGGCGACCTCCTGCGGGCGACCCGGCCGCCCGACCGGTGTTGCGGCGCCCATCGCCAGCTCGTGCTCGGGTGACGACGGGGTGGCGATCCATCCCGGAGCCACCGCGTTGACGGTGACCCCGCGGTCGGCGACCTCCAGGGCCACTGCTCGGGTGAGTCCGACCAGGGCGGCCTTGGCGGCGTGGTACGCGACGTCGCCGCGGTAGGCAACGACCGGACCGGACACCGACGTCATGATCACGACCCGGCCATACCCGGCCTCCAGCATGGTCGGCAGTGCGGCCCGGGTCATGGCCATCACCGTGTCCAGGTTGCGTGAGATCGACCGCTGCCAGGCATCGTCGCCCAGCCCGACCAGGCCGCCCGCCTCGTCTTGGTCGGACACCGAGGTCATGCCAGCGTTGTTCACCAGGACGTCCAGCCGACCGAAGGTGTCGAGGGCAAGTCGCACCAGCGAGGTGGCGGTGCCGGCCGACGTCAGGTCTCCCGGCAGGGCGACCGCACGTCCGCCGTCGGCCTCGATCTCGGCGGCTCGCTGGTGGATCCGGTCGGTTGTGGAGGTCAGCACCAGCGCCATGCCGTGCGCGGCCAGCGCCTTGGCGCAGGCGAACCCGATGCCGTGGTCGCTGCCCGCGCCGGTCACCAGCGCGACAGGTGTGTCGTTCACCGGTGATCAGCTCCCCGTGGTCCCGGCCTTGACAGCTTCCATGTCGAGGTCGCGCACCACCTCGATCACCGAGGCCAGCCCCGCGGCTGAGAGCGCCCCAGCCTCCTCGAAGACGAGGATGCCGCTGCGGAAAGCCATCAACGTGGGGATGGACGTGATGTTGGACGACCGGGCGAGATGGGCCTCGACCGCGGTGTCGACCTTGCCGAAGACGATGCCCGGGTTGGAGGCCGCAGCGGCTTCGAAGATGGGGGCGAACTGGAGACATGGGCGACACCACGCGGCCCAGAAGTCGACCAGAACGATGTCGGTCTCGGCAATGGTCCTGTCGAAGGTGGCCTCGCTCAGGTCGATGGGGGTCATCGTGTTTCCTTCAGGTGGGACGGCACATCGCCAGTCAACCAAAGTCTGGTCCCACCTCGCTTCATCTCAGGGCGATCGCGCAGCAGCGTGTCACGGGAAGGTTGATGGGGCGTCCTGACGTTGAGCCAGCATGACGGTTGACGTGTACGAGCTGTATCACCAGGCCCAGAAGCACCTTGCCGATCGAGATGCCGCCGCGGCGATTCCGTTGCTGGAGCTGGCCGCCGAGCAGCTGCAAGGCGATCGGGCGGTTCTGCGCCTGCTGGCCCTCGCCTATTTCGACACGAGCGCCTTCGCGGCTGCCGAGTCGACGCTGCGCGTTCTCGTCGACCAGGACCCGCTGGACGCCGACGCCTTGCACATGCTTGGGCAGGCCCTCGAGCGCAGCGGTCGAAGCCGTGAGGCCGGGCGCTATCTCAGCCTGGCCGCCGGTCTCGACCCCGCCTACTCGGCGAGCTGCGAGACCTGGGGTGGCGGAAGTGTCTCAATACCAACCGGCTTGGAGCCCTGAGCGTCCAGTGCGGACAGTCGGGGGAATCCGCTTCGCCGTAGGGTGAAGGGAGCAGAAATACGAGAGGACTTCATGCAACCCCAGCTCATAGCCGGCCGCTACCAGGTGTTGCGGGCTATCGGGCACGGCGGCATGGGCACGGTGTGGCTGTGCCGTGACCAGGTCCTGGGCCGCGACGTCGCGGTCAAGCAGATCGGCGCGCTGCCCGGCGAGTCGGCCACCGAGACCAAGCGCGCGATGCGCGAGGCCCGCTCGGCTGCCGCCCTCAACCACCCGAATGCGGTCGCCATCTACGACGTGGTCAACCATGACGGTCGGCCCTGGCTGGTCATGGAGTATGTCGAGGGCCAGACCCTCGCCGACGAGATCTCGCACGCCGGGCAGCTCTCACCTCAGCGGGTCGCCGATATCGGTTCCCAGCTGGCCGGGGCCCTCGCCCGGGCACACGAGCGAGGCATCGTCCACCGCGACATCAAACCCGGCAACGTGCTGATCGACAAGGCCGGTCGCCCCAAGATCAGCGACTTCGGCATCGCCCGCGGGAAGGGCGACGAGCAGCTCACCCAGGTCGGCTTCCTCACCGGGACGCCCGGATACCTTTCGCCGGAGCTGGCCCGCGGCGGCGACCCGCACTCGGCCTCGGACGTGTGGGCGCTCGGCGCCACCCTCTACTCAGCCGTCGAAGGCCGTGCGCCGTTCGAACCGCGCAGCAACCCGATCGCCCTGCTGCAGACCATTGCGACGGAGAGACCCCGGCCGATGACTCATGCCGGCGCCGTCGGGCCTGCCATCCACGAGATGATGCTCGAGGACCCGGCCCGTCGGTGGGACATGGCAACGGGCGCCCAGCGTCTGGGACGGATCGCAAGGGTCGAGCCCACCGCGGTCATGCCACGGGTGGCCCCCCCTGGAAGTGCCGTCACCCCCCGGGTCGACCCCGTTGAGACCGCCGCCATGCCCAAGGTCGACCCGGCCCCGACGCTGGCAGCGCAGTTCGTCGAACCGACCAGGCTTCTCGAAGCCGCAGCGCCGGTGGTGGCCCTGGCCGCGGACAGACGCCCCGAGCCTTCCGGCCCGCGCAACCTCCAGGCCGGGGCTCCCACGAAGCCCCCGGTCGAACGGGGACGCGGTCGGCGTTGGCTGCCTCTCGCGTTGGTCACCCTGCTGGTGGCCGCGCTCGGCGCGGCATACCTG
>DATCQG010000210.1:0-17899 GCA_036569625.1 Dermatophilaceae bacterium
CAACACTTTTGGGTCACACAACAGTCGTAAAGAGTCATCGACTCCTCTGACGCCGAGGGAGCCCACCGCTCTCACGGCTGAGTTTCGGGACGGCATGTTTGCGGTCGACAGCACACCCGACGAACCACCTGAGGGCGAACGCTGGTCCAGCTGGGATGGCGCCCAGCATGGCCCCACGCCGCGTCCGGGCTGGGTGATCACCGATCTCGGCGCGGTGGACGAGGATCTCGGCATCCTCAAGAGCGGCAAGGAGGCCGACGTCCACGTCGTTCGCCGATGGGTTCCACGCGGAAGCATGGCGGACACCGACGACCACGCTGTCTATATGGCCGCAAAACGATTCCGCGACTCCGACCACCGGATGTTCCACCGGGACGCGGGCTATCTGGACGGCCGTCGGGTCCGGCGTAGCCGCGAGATGCGCGCGATGGCGCGGCGCACCGACTTCGGCAAGACGCTGATCTCCGGTCAGTGGGCCCACGCAGAGTTCAACGCGCTGGGCGAGCTGTGGAGTCTCGGCCTGCCCGTCCCCTACCCGGTGCAGATCGCCGGCACCGAGCTGCTCATGGAGCTCATCGGGGACCGGGGCGAGGCAGCCCCACGGCTGTCACAGACTCGCCCGGAGCCGACCTTGCTCATCGACCTCTTCGAGCAGCTTCGAGCCGCCCTAACCGTGCTCGCCACGCGCGGTTGGGCCCACGGTGACCTGTCGCCATACAACGTCCTGCTGCATGAGGATCGCCTCTTCCTGATCGACTGGCCGCAGATCGTTGACATCATCGGAAACCCGCAAGGACCCGAGTTCCTGGCGCGCGACGCTCACAACATGTGCGCCTGGTTCACGAGCCGCGGCCTGGGCGTCGATGAGGGGGAGCTCTTCGGCGAGCTCATGGCTGCGGCCATGTCCCGATGGTGAACCAGCTCGGTCAGAGCTGGGGCTTCTCCCACTTCTCCTGGCGGCTCATCTTTGCGGCGCGGCCCTTGGCCGAGATCACCAGCGCCATCTTGCGGGAGGCCTCGTCGATCATCTCGTCGCCGAGCATGACCGCACCCAGCTTGCCGCCAGCCTCGGAGGTGAAGTAGTCGTAGGCGTCCAGGATGTTCTCGGCGTGGTCGTAGTCACCCTGTCGCGGGCTGAAGACCTCGTTGGCGGGCGCGAGCTGACCGGGGTGCAGGACCCACTTGCCATCGAAACCGAGGGCCGCGGATCGCCCTGCTACCCGGCGGAACCCGTCGATATCCTTGATCTGCAGGTACGGCCCGTCGATCGCCTGCTTGTCGTAGGCGCGTGCAGCCATCAGGATCGACATGAGGATGTGGTGGTACGCGTCACCGACGTCGTAGCCCTGCGGCTGCTCGCCCACCACGAGGCTCTTCATGTTGATCGATGCCATGAAGTCGGCCGGGCCGAAGATGATCGTCTCGACCCGCTGGCTCGCAGCAGCGATGGCGTTGACGTTGGTGAGGCCTAGCGCATTCTCGATCTGCGCCTCGATGCCGATCCTGCCGATCTCAAGACCGTTGGACCTCTCGATCTGGGTCAGCAACAGGTCGAGCGCGACGACCTGTTCAGGCGTCTGGACCTTGGGCAGCATGATGGCGTCGAGGTTCGCGCCGGCGCCCTCGACGACCTCCACGACATCGGTGTACGTCCACTGGGTCGTCCAGTCGTTGACGCGGACGGAACGGATCGTGTTGCCCCAGCCACCCTCGTTGAGCGCGGCAACGATGTTCTTGCGCGCGTCAGGCTTGGACAGAGGCGCCACCGCGTCCTCGATGTCCAGGAAGACCTGATCGGCGCCAAGGCCCCTGGCCTTGTCGATCATCTTGGTGCTGGAACCAGGGACGGCGAGGTTCGAACGGCGGGAGCGCAGAGGGCGCGGAGGGGCCGAAGTCACAAAAGTCATACGCCGCAGGCTACCCAGCGGTATGCCGGATCGCCACCTCGCAGGGGGTGACCGTGCCCATGCGAATCGACGTCGGGCTAGGCTTCAGCCCGTGACCGACCTGAGCAGTCTCCTCTCCGCAGTGGGCAAGAAGACGGGACTGCTGTGGATCGACATCCCCGGCGACCGGGCCTGGCCCGCCTGGCACGCATGGCTTGACGACACGGCATACGTCGTCACCGGCCCGGGCGAGCAGAGCCTGCCCGTCCTTCCCGCAGAGGTCACCGTGACTTTTCGCAGCAAGGACACCGGGGGCCTGCTGGTGAAGGTGGCTGCCCACGCGACCGTCATCAAGCCCGGCCACCCGGGGTGGGATGAGGCCACCGAGGCGCTGAAGTCGTCGCGGCTGAACTCCCCCGCGGGTGACATCGTGGCGCGCTGGGCCACCGGGGCCACCGTCTATGCGCTGGCCCCGCACGGCGATGCCATCGAGGGTCCGGGCAGCTACTCGCAGGAGTCAGGCGTCGCAACACCGGCGATAACACCAGCCACCACGCTCACCTGGCGACCTTGGCATCTCAAGGGTCGACCGAAGTGGCGCCGCGGAACCCGCCACTGATCCGGATAGCCTTGCCGCGTGAGCCCCATGACGCGCGTCTTCGTGGCACGCCTTGCCGGACTGAGGGTGTTCGACCCCCTCGGTGACCCGGTGGGCCGCGTCTCCGACGTCGTCGTGCATTTCAGCCTGCGCCGAAGAGCCCCCCGCGTGATCGGTCTCGTGGTCGAGGTGGCTGGGCGACGCCGGGTGTTCGTCCCGATGACGCGTGTCACCAGCGTCGACGCAGGACAGGTCATCACCACTGGTCTGGTCAACATGCGCCGGTTCGAGCAGCGGACCAGCGAGACGCTGGTGATCGCCGAGCTGTTCGAGCGCAACATCGTCGTCCAAACGCCGGAAGAGACGTTCGACGCGGCGGTCGAGGATCTGGCCATCGAGCAGGAGCGCAATCGGGACTGGTTCATCGTCAAGGTGTTCGCCCGCAGGGAATCCGGCGGCACGCGCAGCATCTCCCGCCTCGGACGCCGTCGCGGCGAGACAGTCCTGGTCGACATCGACGAGGTGACCGGGCTTCACCTCGAGGCCGAGGGGCAGAGCGCGGCCAAGCTGCTCGAGAGCTATGAGGGACTCAAGCCCGCGGACCTCGCTGAGCTCATCCACGACCTCAGCCCCAAGCGCCGGGCCGAGGTGGCCGCCGAGCTCGACAACGAGAGGCTCGCAGACCTTCTCGAGGAGCTGCCCGAGGACGACCAGGTCGAGATCCTGCGCGGGCTGGGGGGCGAACGAGCAGCCGACGTCCTTGAGACCATGCAGCCCGATGACGCCGCCGACCTTCTGTCCGAGCTCTCACCGGAGAACGCCGAGGAGCTGCTGCTCCTGATGGAGCCCGACGAGGCGGCCGACCTGCGCCGGTTGCTCACCTACGACGAGGACACCGCCGGTGGTCTGATGACGACCGAACCCGTGATCCTCGGTCCCGAGGCCACGATCGCCGAGGCGCTCGCTGTCGTGCGCAGGGTCGAGCTCTCGCCGGCTCTCGCCGCGACGGTGTACGTCTGCCGTTCGCCCCTCGAGACGCCCACGGGCAAGTTCCTCGGGGTGGTCCACATCCAGCGTCTCCTGCGTGAACCGCCGCACGCCTCGATCGGCAGCATCCTCGACACCGATCTGGAGCCGTTGTCCCCCCTTGCGCCGCTGGGCCGGGTGACGCGCATGCTCGCGACCTACAACCTCGTCGGTGTGCCGGTGGTCGACGACGATGGCCGGCTCGTGGGCGCGGTGACCGTCGATGACGTGCTCGATCACATCCTCCCGGAGGACTGGCGCGAGGAACGACACGGGGAGCGCCATGAGGAGCAGCCCGGGGTGATCCATGGCGAATGAGCGAACCGACCGGGCCCCCCGTCTGGATCAGCCGCGAGAGGCGAGACGCGGCCTGTTCAGCCGGCCGCGGGTCGACCCCGACACCTTCGGAAGGTTTGCCGAGAAGTTCGCGCGGTACATGGGGACGGCCAAGTTCCTCGTCTACATGACCGTCTTCGTCTTGGTCTGGATCACGGCCAACGTCATCGGGTCCCGCCATTACAGGTGGGACATCTACCCGTTCATCTTCCTCACGCTCCTGCTCAGCCTGCAGGCGTCGTATGCCGCGCCGCTCATCCTGTTGGCCCAGAACCGTCAGACGGACCGGGACCGGGTCTCTCTCGAGCAGGACCGGGCCAGCAACGAGCGCAACCTGGCCGACACCGAGTTCCTCACGCGCGAAGTGGCATCCCTGCGAATTGCCCTACGGGACATGGCAACCCGCGACTTCCTCCGCTCCGAGCTGCGGTCACTGCTGGACGAGATGCAGGAGCGCGGCATACAGCCAGCGCCCGAAGGCCGGCCGTTCCTGTCCGGCGATACGCCTCCCACGGCGTTCGAGGGCCCAAGACTGACCTAGCATTGAGCCATGCCAGTTTCGTCTCAGGATGCCCTGCTCGCCGCCCTCTCCAAGGTCATCGACCCGGAGATCCGCAAGCCCATCACCGAGCTCGGCATGGTCGAGTCGGTGGCCGTTGACGAGTCCGGGCGTGCTGCGGTCACCATTCTGCTGACGATCTCGGGTTGCCCGCTCAAGGACACCCTCACCAACGACACCACCGCCGCACTCCTGGGCGTCGAGGGGGTCACCAGTGTCGACGTGACCCTCGGGGTCATGAGCGACGAGCAGCGCACGGAGCTTCGAACCACCCTGCGCGGTGATAATCCGGAGCGTGAGATCCCCTTCGCCAAGCCGAACAGCCTCACCCGGGTCTACTGCGTGGCATCGGGCAAGGGCGGCGTGGGCAAGTCCTCAGTGACGGTCAACCTGGCTGCTGCCATGGCCCAGGACGGCCTGCGGGTCGGCGTCGTGGATGCCGACGTGTACGGCTTCTCGGTGCCCCGAATGCTCGGCGTCGAACGCCACCCGACCCAGGTCGACGACATGATCCTGCCGCCGCTGGCCCACGGCGTGAAGGTCATCTCGATCGGCATGTTCGTCCCGGGAAACCAGCCCGTCGTCTGGCGCGGACCCATGCTGCATCGCGC
Organism: Dermatophilaceae bacterium; assembly: GCA_036569625.1. GTDB lineage: Bacteria > Actinomycetota > Actinomycetes > Actinomycetales > Dermatophilaceae > UBA4719. The sequence goes on from DATCQG010000210.1 coordinate 5,017, forward strand.
CCTGCAGCAGTTCCTGGGTGATGTGTTCTGGGGCGACCTGGACGTGTTGCTGCTCGACCTGCCACCGGGAACCGGCGACATCGCGATCTCGGTCGCGCAGCTCGTACCGAACGCCGAGATCCTGGTCGTGACCACGCCTCAGAAGGCTGCGTCCGAAGTGGCCGAACGCGCCGGTTCCATTGCGCTGCAGACCCATCAGCACATCGTCGGAGTGATCGAGAACATGTCGTGGCTTGAGCTTCCGGACGGCACCCGCCACGAGATCTTCGGAGCCGGAGGCGGCCAGGCCGTCGCCGACTCGCTGACCCGTGCGGTCGGCGCACCGGTGCCGCTGCTGGGTCAGATCCCGATGGACACCCAGCTGCGCGAAGGCGCCGACGTCGGTATGCCGGTCGTGCTGGGTGATCCCAACAGCCCCGCGGCAGTGGTCCTGGGTGACATCGCCCGCGGCCTCTCGACCCGCGCCCGCGGGCTCGCTGGTCGCTCGCTCGGGCTGACCCCCGCCGGTCGATAGGCCCAGCCCAGCAGCAACGTCGCCACCCTTTGCCCTGACTCAGCACTGATAACAATATGATAGTTTTATCAAGTGCGCATCTGAGAACAGGAGCATCACGTGATGTCGGAGCCTATCTACACGTTGAAGGCGGAGTTCTTCAAGACGCTCGGGCACCCCGCACGGATCCGGATCCTGGAGCTGCTCGCCGAGGGTGAGCACTCGGTGACCGAGCTGATGCCCACGCTCGGGCTGGAGTCGTCACACCTTTCCCAGCAGCTCGCTGTGCTGCGCAGGGCCGGACTGGTCGCGGCCCGCAAGCAGGGGAACAACGTGATCTACTCGATGACCTCGCCAGACATGGCCGAGCTGCTCCAGGTCGCCCGGAAGGTCCTGACCGGCCTGCTCACCGACCAGATGGGCCTGCTCAAGGACCTTCAAGCCAGCAGCAGGGCCACCTCACCTGCCGACCGCCCATGAATCCTGCGAACACGTCATACCAGGAGTGCGGCCGATGAGCTGGCTCCGCAGGATCCGCAGGGCCGGACGCATGGTCGAGCCCGCGCAAGAGCCCCCTGAAGAGACCCTCTCGCCTCCCACCGGGGTATCCGGCTCCCTTCAGCTGCGGCACGTGGACGCCGGCTCCTGCAACGGCTGCGAGCTCGAGATCTCGGGCGCCTTCTCCCCCGTGTATGACGCCGAGAGGTTCGGAGCGCGCCTGGTGGCCTCGCCCCGCCACGCCGACGCGCTGATCGCCACAGGCGTGGTCACGCACAACATGCACCAGCCGTTGCTCAACACCCTGCATGCGCTTCCTGAACCCCGTGTCGTGATCGCTGTTGGCGACTGCGCCTGCAATGGTGGCGTCTTCACCAAGGGTTACGGCGTGGTCGGTTCGGTGGCCGACGTGGTGCCAGTGGATGTGGAAGTCCCGGGCTGTCCGCCGACCCCCCAGCAGATCATCACGGCGCTGCGTACGGTGACCGGCCGGTGACCACCGCCGTTCATACCCTCCCCGCAGCTCCGGTCTCGGGTCCCAGGGCAGATGGCCGGCTGACGGTTGAGGCCGCACTCTCCGGAGGTCTCACCGCCGTCATCGGAGCGCTGGGCCTGGCGCTGGGCCTGAGTGTGGTCTTTGGCCAGCCTCGGCACCTGCGGATCGGCTGGCTGCTGCCCCTCGTGGGTGTCAGCTTCGATCTCGATCCCCTTGGCGGGGTGTTCATCGCCGCGACCGGGGCGGTCTCGATCGCGGTGGGAATCTACGCGATCGGGTACGCGAAGCGGGAGCACTGGGCCCGTTTTCCCATGGTCACGCTCCCCCTGTTCGTGACCGCCATGCTCCTTGTTCCGGCCGCCGGATCGGTGACCACGTTTCTGCTGGCCTGGGAGCTGATGGCCGCGACGTCGCTGTTCCTGGTGCTCACAGAGCACCATCGCGACGCCGTCAGGTCTGCCGGAGCGTTCTACGCGATCATGACCCAGCTGGGTTTCGCAGCGATCCTGATCGCCCTGGTGGTTCTGGCCGCATCCGGAGGCGACGCCTTCGCGGCCATCGCCGCGCATGCGGGTGATCTCACCCCGGGCACCCGCACAACGGTCTTTGTGCTGACGCTCATGGGATTCGGGTCGAAGGCGGGTCTGCTTCCGCTGCATGCGTGGTTGCCACGGGCGCACCCCGAAGCGCCCAGCCCGGTCTCGGCGTTGATGAGCGCGGCGATGGTCAACATGGGCATCTATGGCATCATCCGGATCGACCTTCAGCTGCTCGGCCCCGGCCCGCACTGGTGGGGCCTGACCCTGATGATCTTCGGGGCTGTCTCGGCGGTCTTCGGGGTGCTGCAGGCCTCCGTGGCGACCGACCTGAAACAGCTGCTGGCCTACTCGACCACCGAGAACATGGGACTGGTCGCCCTCGCTCTCGGTACCGCCGCGCTGCTCAGCTCTTCGGGTGCCCCAACCGTGGCCGCCGTCGCATTGACCGCCGCACTGCTGCACCTCCTGAGCCATGCGGCCTTCAAGACCCTCGCCTTCCTCGGAGCCGGATCCGTGCTGTCCGCGACCGGACTGCGCGACCTGGACAAGCTCGGGGGCCTGGCACGGCGGATGCCGGCCACCACCGTGCTGTTCGGGATCGGCGCGCTCGGGGCTTCCGGCCTGCCGCTGGGTGCCGGCTTCGCCAGCGAATGGCTCCTGTTCCAGAGCCTCATCCACTCCCCCCATGGGACCAACACCGTGCTCGCCCTGGCCATGCCGTTGTCGGTGGGCGCCGTCGCGCTGACCAGCGGGCTCGGAATCCTGGCGATGGTCAAGGCGTTCGGTGTCGGGTTCCTGGCCCGACCGCGTTCTGCAGCCGCGGAGGCCGCCCGCGAGTCACCGCCCAGCATGCTGGCCGGCATGACACTGGCCGCGGGGGCCTGCATGGTATTCGCGGTCGCGCCGGTACTGCTCGGCCCGACCCTTGCGCGGGTCCTGGCCGTGCTGCCAACACTCGGTGGCGGCACAGAGGGCCTGCGACTCGAAACGATCCTCCGCCTGCCCGGCTTCCCCGGCTCGATCTCACCCGGAGTACTCGCAGCTGCCCTGGTCATCGCCGTACTGATCTCTCTCGGCCTTGCCCGCTGGGGTGCGCGTCATCGCCCCCCAGCCCGGGTGACCCCGCTGTGGGCGTGTGGCGCAGACGCACTCACCCAACGGATGCAGTACACCGCCACATCCTTCGCGGAACCACTGCAGCGCGTCTTCGACGACATCCTGCGCCCCGACACCGACGTGGAGGTCACCCACTTCGCGGAGTCGCAATACCTCATTGAGAAGGTCACGTACCGAACCCGGCTGGACGACCCGGTGGAACAACGTTTCTACATCCCTGTGGTGCGTGCGGTGACGGCCTGGGCCCAGTGGGTGCGCCGCGCGCACAACGGCAGCATCCACCTCTACCTGTCCTATGGCGCCCTGTGGATGCTGATCGTGCTCCTGGTCGCCCGATGAGCGCCCTGTCAGTCGTGGCCGCCGCCCTTCAGGTGGTAGGTGTTCTGGCCGGAGCGCCCCTGGTCGTGGGCGGCATGCGGCAGGTACGCGCCCGGCTGGAGGGCCGGGCCGGGGGCGGTATCGGTCAGCCCTGGCGGGATCTTCGCAAGCAGCTTCGCAAGCAGCAGATCACGCCCACAGGGACCACTGTGGTGTTCGCCCTGGCACCGGCGGTGGTCGCCGGCAGCACCCTGCTGATCGCCGCCATCGTGCCGCTCATCGCCCTGGGTTCCCCGCTGGACCCGGTCGCCGACCTGTTCGGGGTCGTCGGTCTGCTGTTCCTCGGAACGGTCGCCCTGACCCTTGCTGGCCTGGACACCGGCACGGCGTTTGGCGGCATGGGATCCAGCCGCGAGATCATGATCGCCGCACTCGTCGAACCCACCATCCTGCTGGCCGTGTTCGCCCTGTCCGTTCCCGGCCACTCAGCCAACCTGGCCGCCATCGTCTCCGCGACCTCGCGCAGCCCCGGACAGGTGCTCACGCCCGGGAGCCTGCTGGCCCTGGTTGCGCTGGTCATCGTGATCATCGCCGAGGCCGGACGGCTGCCGGTGGACAACCCCACCACACACCTCGAGCTGACCATGATTCATGAGGCGATGGTCCTGGAGTACGCCGGTCCCAAGCTGGCCCTGGTCGAGTGGGCCAGCGCCATGCGCCTCACAGTCATGCTGGCGCTGATCGCGAACCTGTTCCTGCCCTGGGGTATCGCAGGCGCGCACCCCTCGGTCTTTGCGGTTGTGCTTGGAATCGCGGCAATCACCGTCAAGGTCGTCGTCCTGGCCAGCTTCCTGGCCGCCGGCGAGGTGTTCATCGCCAAGCTTCGGTTGTTCCGGGTGCCCGAGCTGTTGGCCGGATCCTTCCTGCTCGCACTTCTCGCGGTCACAGCCTCATATTTTCTCGCCGCTGCCCCTAGCTGATCGCCACCACCACAACGCCATGACATGGAGGGATAGAGAGTAGATGACCCAGACCACGTATGCCGGACTGCTGGACCTCGCAGCAGGAGGGTTTCTGCTGACCGCTGTCCTCATCGTCTGGCGCCGTGAGCTGCGCGCCATCGTCCGGCTGCTCGCCTGGCAGGGCATGGCGCTGGCCGCCATCCCTCTTGTCGAAGGCATACACCAGCAGGACGGAGCCATCATCACCGTCGGGGTCGTCGTGCTCCTCCTGAAGGCGCTGGGCCTGCCGGTCCTGCTCGGCCGGGCCGTCGGGACCGAGGATCAGGAACGCCGCGAGAGCACGCCTCTGGTCAACACCACAGCCTCCCTGCTGGTCACCGCAGGCCTGACGGTTCTGGCCTACGCGGTGACCCGCCCGATTATCGCCCTTGATCCCACGGAGGCGACACGCGCCGTACCCGCTGCATTCGCGGTGATCCTGATTGCCGTCTTCGTCATGGTCAGCCGGCGTCGTGCCCTTTCCCAGGCCGTGGGCTTCCTGATGCTGGACAACGGCATCGCGGCCACCGGTTTCCTGATCACCGGCGGTGTCCCCCTCATCGTCGAGCTCGGCGCTTCGCTCGACGCCTTGTTCGCCGTCCTGGTGCTGGGTGTGCTGACCGGGCGCATGCGCCGCGCCTTCGGAGACACCGACCTCGATCAGCTACGGGAGCTGCGCGACTGATGAACATCCTGCTTCTACTGCCGATCCTCGCTCCGCTCGCCGCGGCAGTGCTCGCAGCGCTGCTCGGTTGGCGCAGGCTGACCGCTTCCGTGACAGTCCTTGCTGCACTGTCGGTGCTGGTCAGTGCTGCCGCCATCGGTGTCCACGTCGGGTCCGGGGCGCAGTTCGGTGTCGGGCGCTTGCTCCGGGCCGACGCACTCAGCGTGACCATGCTCATCGTCATCGGCACCGTGGGCACCCTGGCGACCTGGGCCAGCATCGGCTACATCAACGCCGAGCTCACCCAGGGGCACACCAACCGCAAGGGCGCCAACCTGTATGGCGTGCTGGTCCCCATCTTCCTTGCCGCGATGGCGCTCGCGGTCCTGGCGAACAACATCGGGGTGATGTGGGTAGCGATCGAGGCCACCACTGTGGCGACAGCATTCCTCGTCGGCCACCGCCGGACCCGTCCGGCGCTGGAAGCGACCTGGAAGTACGTCGTCATCTGCTCCGTCGGTATCGCCCTGGCGTTCCTGGGCACGGTTCTGCTCTACTTCGCCAGCCTGCACGCCGGCGCTTCGAGCGAGCGCGCCCTGGACATCGACGTTCTCCTTCGTTACGCGACCCAGCTCGACCCGGCGGTCACCCGTCTGGCTGCCGGCTTGTTGCTACTGGGCTACGGCGCCAAGGCCGGGCTGGTCCCGTTCCACACCTGGCTGGCCGACGCCCATAGCCAGTCCCCCGCGCCCGTGTCGGCGCTGATGAGCGGGGTGCTGCTCTCGGTGGCGTTCTCCGCACTGCTTCGCGTCAAGTCAGTCGTCGACCTGGCGCTGGGGACCGGGTTCCTGCGAACCGGCCTGCTCGTCGCAGGGCTCCTCACCCTGCTGATCGCAGCCTCGCTGCTCGTGGTCCAGAGGGATTTCAAACGGATGCTGGCCTACTCCTCGATGGAGAACATGGGCCTCGTTGCCGTCGCCGCAGCCGCCGGCACCGAGCTCGCCATCGCCGCTCTGCTGTTACATGTCCTGGCCCACGGGATCGGCAAGGCGCTGGTGTTTCTCGCCGCTGGGCAGCTGCAGGCCGCGCACGACTCCACCGCGATCGCTGACGTCACTGGCGTGCTGGCCCGGTCTCGCCTGATCGGCACATCGTTCGCCGTGGGCCTGGTGGTGCTTCTCGGGCTGCCTCCGTTCGCCATGTTCGCCAGCGAGCTGTCCATCTCCCGGGCGCTCGCGGGCGCCCATCTCGAGTGGGCGCTCGGCCTCGCGCTTCTCCTCATGGTCATCGCCTTTGCCGCCCTCGTGCGCAACGGAGCCAGGATGCTGCTCGGCTCGCCAGATCCGGGCTCACCGGCGATCTCGGTGCCCCGCTCCGTCGCCTCTGCGTTGGTGACCGGAGTCATCCTCAGCCTGGCTCTTGGGCTGACTGCCGGCCCGTTCACCCAGCTCTTCCACACTGCTGCCACCCAGCTCGGAGCCGCACGATGACCCCACCAACAGAGACTGGCGATTCCTCCGTGGGTGACTTCGCGGCTGGTATCCATCGCACCCGTCGAAAGATCCCTGCGGCCAAGCTCGGCGAACAGGCGGCTGCGCTGTTCAAGGACGGCTTCCGCCTGGGTCTGGTCGCTGCCCACGACGACGGTGCAACCCTGCGCATCGTGTACTTGTTTCTCGCGGGCGACCCCGACCGCCGCATCGAGCTGGAGGTCACCCTCCCTGCCGACAACCCGCGGATACCGACGCTGGCTTCGCTGTCCTTCCCAGCCTCGCGCTTCGAACGCGAGATGCACGACCTGTTCGGGATCGTTCCGGTCGGCCACCCCCAGCCTCGTCGACTGGTCCGACATGCACACTGGCCCGCGGGCTGGTACCCGATGCGACACGACGCAGGACCACCGCCGCCGTTCACCGAGACCGAGCCCTACCCGTTCGTCGCGGTAGAGGGCGACGGGGTTTATGAGATCCCGGTAGGGCCCGTCCACGCCGGCATCATCGAACCCGGACACTTCCGCCTCTCGGTCGTCGGTGAGAGCATCCTCAAGCTCAAAGCCCGTCTGTGGTTCACCCACCGTGGCGTCGAGAAGCTCTTCGAAGGGCTCGATGCCACCGGCGCGATTCACCTCGCCGAACGGATCAGCGGAGACACCTCGGCCGGGCACGCCCTGGCCCACAGCCTGGCTGTTGAAGACGCGCTCGGCATCACGATGCCGGAACCAGCCCAGCGTCTGCGCGCCCTGGTCCTCGAGCTCGAACGCCTCTACAACCACGCCGCCGACCTCGGCGGGCTCGCCAACGACACCGGATTCTCGCTCGCCAACGCACACGCGCAACGAATTCGCGAAGAGCTGCTGCGGATCAACAACGCGACCACGGGGAATCGCCTGCTCCGCGGCGCCATCAGCCCTGGCGCGGTCACGCTGCTGGCCCTGCCCGACCCCGCGCAGCTGGAGCAGCTGGCTGAGGACCTCGAAGAAGTCGCCGAGCTCATCCTCGCCAACACGGTTGTCCGCGACCGCTTCACCGGGACAGCCGTCCTCACGCGTGAACAGGCGCAGGACCTCGGATGTCTGGGCTACGTCGCTCGCGCCAGCGGCCTGGCCACGGACGCACGCCTCGACCACCCCAGCGCCGAGCTGGTGATCACTCCCGTCGCAAGGACCGATGGAGATGTCCTGGCCCGGTTCACAATTCGCGTCGACGAGTTCACGGCCGCCACCGCGCTTTTGGTTGGCCTCATCAGCACCGCCGACACCCTGGCATTCCGAGCCGCACCGGCGCAGGAGTCCGGGCTCAGCGGGGCGTTGAGCGCAATGCGAAGCGGGGTCGGCATCGTCGAGGGGTGGCGCGGAACCATCGTCCACCGCGTCGAGGTGGACCCGGAGGGGCGCCTCACCCGAGCCAAGATCGTCGACCCGTCCTGGTTCAACTGGCCTGCGTTACCGGTCGCCCTGGCCGGCACGATCGTGCCCGACTTCCCGCTCACCAACAAGAGCTTCAATCTTTCCTACGCCGGAAACGACCTCTAACCCTCGGCTCGGCCACCTGACGCCGCATCAACAAGCGGCGTCAGGACGAAGACCGGGATCTCTCTTTCGGCCCTGGCCTGGTATTTCGCGTAGTCGGGGAAGGCAGCGACACAACGCTTCCACCAGATCGCCTTCTCCTCACCGGTGACCTCACGCGCTGTCATGGCGCGGACGACTGTGCCGTCCCGCACCTCGACGTTGGGGTCGGCGACGAGGTTGTAGTACCAGTTGGGGTTCTTCGGGGCGCCACCCTGGGAGGCCACTGCGGCATACTCCCCGTTGTGCTCGACCCGCATCAGAGGCACCTTGCGCACCTTGCCGGACCTGACGCCCCGCGTGATCACAATGATCACCGGCATGCCGCGCATGGTCGTCCCGGAAGCGCCACCGGAACCTTCGTACAGCTCGACCTGATCACGGACCCAGCGTGCCGGGCTGGGCGCATACTCACCGTTCGCGGACATAACGCCGATTCAACACCACGGGTTTCTCAGCTGGTGACATCCTTGCCCGAGAAGCGGGCCCACGCGGCAAGCCAGAAGACCAGAGCGTATCCGGCCGCTGTCAGCAGGCCCCGGATGATGTCGCCCCAAGCAATCGGATCCCGAAGGACGTCGCCGAAGGACATCCACCAGTGGGTTGGCAACCACTCATGCAACCAGGACAGCTGCGGTATCGAGTCAAGGATGAAGCTCATGACGTTGATCACGACGACCGAGATGGTAGCCCCGATCGGCTGCTCGGTCAGGGTGGAGATGAACAAGCCGATCGCTCCCAGGGAGGCAAAGCAAAGCCCGAGGTAGATGGTGGCCATCAGCACTCGAACAATGGCCTGGCCCATACCGATCTGGGTGCCCGAGACCAATGTCATCTCGCCGCCCCCGAACAGCGCCAACCCGGCCACCGCGCCGACGAGGGACACCCACACCGTTGCCACCATCGAGAAGATCACGATGGCGGCAAACTTCACGGCCAGCAGCCTCGTGCGACCTACCGGGACGGCGAGCAGATAGCGCAGCGTTCCGATATTCGCCTCACCAGCAACGGAGTCCCCGGCGATCGCGCCTACGGCCAGTGGCAGGAACAGGGCTAGCTCAATGGTGAGAGCGGCCAACGCGACGAACAGCCCGTTGGAGGTGATCGAGGCGAAGAAATCGGGGCCGCGCCCCGGGTGGGGTGTCGACACCCTGACGGCGATCGCGATGAGGACCGGGACGGAGGCCAGGACGCCCATCCCGGCCTGGTTGCGCCGGCGTCCGAAGATCAGCCCAAGTTCGGAGCGCAGAAAGCGGGTCGAGATGTGACGTCGAGATCGGTCGACGGGATCCGTGATCGACCCATCGCTCGGCCCGGGGCCCCTCCTGCCCGCAAGGTCAGCCGCTGACATTGAAGCCCTCCCCGGTGAGTGAGACGAACAGGTCCTCAAGGCTGGGACGTTCGACCGCAAACCCGGTAACGGGCACACCGTCTTGCACCAGCGCCGCGACGATCTTCTCTGCAGCAACCTCGCCCGAAATCCCTGCAGCCCAACTGGATTCGACCACGACATCAGTCAGCCCGAGCTGGCGAAGCACTCGCGCAGCATCCTGGGGGCGGTCGGTCTGCACCCGGGCCCGGGGTTCGCTCACGGCACGCACCTGGGCGATCGGCCCTTGGGTCAGCAGCACGCCGACGTGCATGACCCCGATGTGGGTGCACACCTGCTCGACCTCGGACAGGAGATGGCTCGAGACCAACACCGTGGCCCCGTCGTCGGCAAGGGACCCGATGAGGTGACGAACTTCCCTCGTGCCCTGTGGGTCGAGGCCGTTCGTCGGCTCGTCCAGAACGAGCAGCTCTCGTGGAGCGAGCAGCGTCCCCGCGATCGCGAGCCTCTGTCGCATGCCCAGCGAGTATGCGCGGTATCGCTTGTCAGCCGCTGCGAGCAGCCCTACGCGGTCGAGCGCGCGATCGACGCGCACCTTGGTGGTCCGCGGATCGGCATGACGGTCAACCGAATCCAGCCTTGAAAGGTTGGCCCGCGCCGACAGGTAGGGGTGGAACGCCGGGCCCTCGACGAGCGAGCCCACCAGCGGCAGGACATCCCGGGCGTGGTCAGGCATGGCCTTGCCCAGAAGCTGGTGGCGCCCTGACGTCGCCCCGATCAGCCCGAGAAGCATGCGTATCGTCGTCGTCTTGCCGGAGCCGTTCGGGCCGAGGAACCCGTAGACAGCGCCCCTCGGCACCATCAGGTCCAGCGCGTTGACCGCAACCTGATGCTTGAACCGTTTGGTCAGCCCCTGCGTGGCGACCGCGAAGTCACCTACCGCGCTGTCGCCTATCGCCAAACCGCCCGCTCCTGTCCTTGCCTCGCGACTCACGAACCGGCCAGTGCGGCGTACAGACCTTCCGGCGTCACAGCCCCGACCACGAGCCGGCCGTCATCGGTGAGCAGCACGGAGAACGCCGTCCCGGCCATCAGGTGTCCCGAGCCCCAGCTGCCCGACTTCTTGGGCAGCAGCCCGACGAACTTCATCAGCTGGGCGATGCTCTTGTCGGCCGTCGCGCCAGGGGTGCCACTCGCGCCCACGCTCCCGCTTGCACCGGCATCCGGCGCCGGGATCTTGGCCACCAGCACGCTGGTCCATCCCGTGCCGACCACCTTGGGCATGCCTGCCGAGCCCGGTTGCGGCGCAACAGTGTTGGTCTTGGAGCCGGCAGCCGACGGCCGGGGCGTCGGCACTTTGGAATCGGTCACGGTGGTGCCCGGCGGCGGTTTGAAGGTGAACTGGGCGGCGTCAGGTCGGGCGAAGTCGACCGCATTGAACGCCACCTCGAACACGGGATCCGGAACGGACTTGGCGAAGACCTGGACCCGCAGTGGCACGTGCTCGGTGCCGTCGATGGCAATGCGGACCTGCGCCACAAGCGACGTCGCATCGTTGGGCTCGAGCACCAGCTCGTAGGCGGAGCGCCCGGCCACCGTGGCGGTGCCGCTGGTCGTCACCTTCGTGCTGGGGGAGATCGCCGCCAGGGCCCGCTCCGCAGCGACCTGCGGCGAGGTGGGCAGGCCCGTGGGGGTCGGCATACCGGAGGTGCCGGGAATCGCCGCACTCTTTCCGGAGGCGTCGTGCGCGGGCACAAGGTAGTGCTTGGCAGTTTTCTCCTGGCTGGCCCAGACCCAGACGTCCTGACCGTTGCGGATCACGTCGGACTCTCCGAGCGTCCCCAGCAGGGCCATCCTGGCCTTGTCGGGACCGGCGAACCAGACCCGCATCGTATGCGTGCCGGAGAGCAGGGAGGTCAGGCTGGAGCTGCCGGTGCCCCCTGATGCACCAGCAACGGGAAGGTCGGGCAGACCGAAGTCGGACTTCTGGACCACCGTCCCGGACAGTCCGTCAAGTCGTGCCTGCTGCACGTCGACGAGCAGCTGAGCCGCGGTTCGAGCCTGTAGCCCGCTCCCGGCGATCGCGCCAAGTCCCCCGACCGCGACACCACCACCGACCAGTGCCAGAGCTGTCACCGTCGGCACCGCCCATCGCAGGGCCGGGTGGTTCTCGAAGATGCTCATGGACCCATCCTCCACCCGCAGGCCTGAGAGCCACCTGTGAAGCGCGCTGGCATGAGAGAGCCAGGGAGGCGCAGCGTGAGAACGAGCCGTGACAGGCTGTGTGCCGTGCGACTGCTGGTGGTGGAGGACGAGCTACGCCTCGGGGCGGCGCTTCGACGCGGACTCACGGCCGAGGGGTTTCTCGTCGATGTGGCCACGGACGGGCCAACCGGCCTCGAGCGAGCGCGCCACGGCGAGTATGACGCGGTCGTCCTGGACGTGATGCTGCCGGGGATGTCCGGTTACAACGTGGTGCGCACCCTTCGCGCCGAAGCAAACTGGGTGCCCGTCATGATGCTCTCCGCCAAGGACGGCGAGTACGACCAGGCCGATGGACTGGACTACGGCGCCGACGACTACCTCACCAAGCCGTTCTCCTTCGTGGTGCTGCTGGCCCGGCTGCGAGCTCTGGTGCGGCGCAACCTGCCGGCCCGCCCCTCGGTCCTCAAGGCGCGCGACCTCACCCTGGACCCCGCAACCCATGAGGTGGAGCGAGCCGGGACGCCAGTCGCCCTCACGCCACGCGAGTATGCCCTGCTCGAGTACTTCCTGCGCCACCCCGACCGTGTGGTGAGCAAGATCGAGCTGCTCGACAACGTCTGGGATGCGGCACAGGACACCGATCCCAACGCAGTCGAGGTCTACATCGGTTATCTGCGGCGCAAGGTCGGGCGTGATGTCCTCCGGACCGTACGCGGCGCCGGCTACCGACTCGTTCCATGAGAAGGCACCTGCAGGGACTCAGCCTGCGCGCCCGGCTCATGGCCCTGGGCGTCACCGGGGTGGCCCTGGCTCTCGCCCTCGGAAGCTTCGTGCTGTATGCCGTCCTGACCGTCACCGTGAACGGCGCCGTCGACGACGGCGCCCTCACCAGCGCCCGCGCGATCGCCGCGATGGTCGACAACAACACCGTCCCTGACCCGCTGCCCGTCTCGGGCTCTCAGGTCATGCAGGTGGTCGACAGCTCGGGCGCCGTGGTCAGAGCTTCGGTGAGCGCCGATCGCCTCACGCCGTTGTTGCGATCGGCCGAGCTGGCCAAAGCCCTTGCAGGAGAGCGGATCTCGGTCTCAGGTGCACGAGCTGGTCTCGCCGGGACCCTGCGCGTCATGGCCCTTCGCGCTGGCACAGTCTCATCCCG
>DATCQG010000211.1:0-3623 GCA_036569625.1 Dermatophilaceae bacterium
ACCTCGCCGGCGAGGCCGGCCGCAAAGACCCTTGAGCCCGCGCCAAAGACCGACTTCAGGTCCTCGAGCTCGGCGCCGAGCTCGGTTACCCGTGCGCGAAGTGCCTGAACCTGGTTCTCGAGATCCAGGATGCGCTGGATGCCGGCCAGACTGACACCTTCGTCCTGCGACAGGCGCTGCACCTCGCGCAGCAGTGTGACGTCGCGCGCCGAGTACCGACGGCCACCACCGCGGGTGCGCATGGGAGAGACCAGACCCATCCGGTCGTACTGCCGCAGGGTCTGGGCGTGCATACCGGCCAGCTGTGCCGCGACGGAGATGACGAAGACCGGCGTCTCGTCATCGGGGGAGAACCCCCCGGAGCCTCGAAGGGTGTTCACGGTCAGGCCTGCCGGGCCCTGGCGAACACGTCCGCACGCGGATCGTTGCCTTCTTGCTCGGCACGCAGCACCTCGAGGGCTTCGCGAGCCTTGTCGGACAACCGCTTCGGCACGGCCACGCTCACCTTGGCGAGCAGGTCGCCTGCATGGTCCTTGGTCGCGATGCCCCGGCCCTTGACGCGCAGCACCCGGCCGTTCGGGGTGCCGGCCGCGATCCGGACCTTGACCGGGTCGCCAGACAAAGTGGGCACGGAAACCGTTGCCCCCAAGGCGGCTTCGGCAAAAGTCACAGGCAGATCGACGGTCAGATTGTTGCCGTCGCGTCCGAAAACGGGATGCGGGTCGACCTGCACGGTGAGCAAGAGGTCACCAGACGGGGCGCCCTGGTCGCCGGCGTTGCCCTTGCCACGGAGCCGGATCGTCTGACCATCCTTGACACCGATCGGGATCCGCACGGTGATCCGCGAACCGTCGGCCGTGCTCAGGGCTACGGTCGAACCTTCGACCGCGTCGCGAAACGACAGCGTGGTGCGGGCCTGGATATCGGCACCTCGACGCGGTCCGGCCGGTGCACCATAACCCCCGCCGCCCTGGCCGAACATGCCTCCGAGCAGGTCCTCGAGGTTCGGCTGCCCCCCGTCACCACGACCGGTGTTGAAGCGGACGTTGCCACCTCGGCCACCGCCACCGCCAAACAGGTTGCTGAAGACGTCGTCGAACCCCGCACCGCCGCCACCGGGTCCCCCGGGGCCACCGGAGGTGAACCGGGCGCCCCCATGGCTCATCGAGCGGATGGCGTCGTACTGCTTGCGCTCCTCGGGACTGGAAAGGACGGCGTACGCCTCGCCAATCTCCTTGAAACGCTTCTCGGCCGATTTGGACCCGGCGTTCTGGTCGGGGTGCAGCTTGCGGGCGAGCTTGCGGTACGCCTTCTTGATCGCGGCCGCGTCGGCGTCTGCAGGGACGCCGAGGATCGCGTAGAAGTCCTTCTCGAACCAGTCCTGGCTAGCCATCGACGTCTCCTTCCTCTCTCATTCATCCAAACCTAGGGAGCGTGCTGTCTGGTTCCGGTCAAACCTAGGGAGCGTGCTGTCTGGTTCCGGTCAAAGCTGGGGGCGGTACAAGTGCACGGTCCCTAGGTTTGGACTGTCCTGGCCAACACCGTCCCTAGGTTTGGAGTGTCCTCGCCATCACGCTCCCTAGGTTTGCGGGTCATTTCGGGTCGGCCACGGCCACACGAGCTGCGCGGATCATCCGCTCGCCCATCTTGTAGCCCGGCTGCAGCACCTGCACGACCGTGGTCACCTCGGTGCCCTCGGCCAGCTCGGCCTCGGTGTGCATGAGCGCCTCATGGACCGCCGGGTCGAAGGCATCCCCGGGTTGGCCGAACCGCTCAACGCCGAACTTGGTCAAGGTGCCCTCGAGCTTGTCGGCGATGGCCGCAAACGGCCCAACCTCCAGGTCGCCATGCTGACGCGCCAGGTGGATGTCATCCAGCACGGGCAACAGCGCTTCGATCACGCTGCCGACCGCCATGTCACGGTGCAGCTCTCGGTCACGGTCAACACGCTTCTTGTAGTTGACGTACTCGGCCTGCAGCCTCTGCAGGTCGCGGGTCAGGTCAGCCGCGAGGGTCGTGTCGGGGTGGACATCGTCGATTGCTACGTCGTTCTCCAAGCCTGGACCCACCTCTCCTGGCCCGTGATCCGCAAAGTCGCTGGCGGCAGTGGCCGGATGTCGAACCGCGCCGGTCGACGGATCGAGCCGTCTCTTGTCGGTCACCTTGGGGCCCGTGGGCTCGGATTCCTCCGAGCCCTCGCGCTCCGGGTCGTGCGGGTTGGCGTCGGTCACTTCTTGTCACCAGGTGTGGCAGAGGCGTCCTCGGTGTCGTCAACGACCTCGGCGTCGACGACGTCATCGTCAGCGGCACCTGGTGTGCCCGTTGAAGAGTGACCCGTGTCAGACGTGGCGCCATCACTGCTCTCGGCGGCTGAGGCGGCGGCATACATCGCAGTCCCAAGCTTCTGGGACTCCTCGGAGAGCTTGGTGGCCTTGGCCGTGATGTCCGCCGGCGACACACCTGACCCATCCTTGAGCGCGGACTTCAGATCAGCCAGCGCTGCGTCAACCTCACCCCGACCGTCGGCCGGGATCTTGTCGGCACTGTCGGCCAGGAACTTCTCGGTGGAGTAGACCAGCTGCTCGGCCGTGTTGCGGGCCTCGGTCTCCTCACGGCGAACCCTGTCCTCCTCGGCGTGCTCCTCGGCCTCGCGGACCATGCGCTCGATCTCCTCCTTCGGCAGCGCGGAGCCACCGGAGATCGTCATCGACTGCTCCTTGCCGGTGCCACGGTCCTTGGCCGAGACGTGGACGATGCCGTTGGCGTCGATGTCGAAGGTGACCTCGACCTGCGGGACTCCACGAGGGGCCGGCGCGATCCCGGTGAGCTCGAAGGTGCCCAGGCCCTTGTTGTGCTGGGCGATCTCGCGCTCACCCTGGAAGACCTGGATGAGGACCGACGGCTGGTTGTCGTCGGCGGTGGTGAAGACCTCGGAACGCTTGGTGGGGATGGCCGTGTTGCGCTCGATGAGCTTGGTCATCAGGCCACCCTTGGTCTCGATGCCCAGGGACAGCGGAGTGACGTCGATCAGCAGCACGTCCTTGCGCTCGCCCTTGAGGACACCTGCCTGCAGGCTCGCGCCGACCGCGACGACCTCATCGGGGTTGACGCCCTTGTTGGGGGTCTTGCCGCCGGTGAGCGCGGTGACGACGTCGTAGACGGCCGGCATACGGGTCGAACCGCCAACAAGCACAACGTGATCGATCTCGCTGACGTTGATGCCGGCATCCTTGATGACCTGGCGGAACGGAGCCTTGACGCGCTCCAGCAGGTCGGCAGTGAGCTGCTCGAACTGCGCGCGGGTCAGGGTCTCGTCCAGGTGGATCGGGCCGTTCTCGGACATCGACAGGTACTGCAGGCTGATGTTGGTGCTCGTCGCGGTGGAGAGCTCCTTCTTGGCCTGCTCGGCAGCGTCGCGAAGACGCTGCATGGCGATCTTGTCGTTGGCCAGGTCGGTGCCGCTGGTGTTCTTGACGGTCGTCACGAGGTGGTTGACGATGCGCTCGTCCCAGTCGTCCCCACCGAGCTTGTTGTCACCGTTGGTCGCCCGGACCTGGATCGTCGAGAAGCCGTCCTCGGGGTCCTTGCCCACCTCGAGCAGTGAGACGTCGAAGGTGCCACCG
>DATCQG010000212.1:0-43789 GCA_036569625.1 Dermatophilaceae bacterium
GGCCTGCGGCTCTGCAGCCAAGAGCCCCACAGCCGGTGCCACGACCAAGGGTCTGGTCAAGGCAGCCCCAGACCTGTCCGCTGCAGAGCAACTGGTCAACTGGTCGAACTGGCCGTCCTACATGGACGTCAACACGACGACCAAGAACCACCCGACCCTGGACGCCTTCACCAAGAAGACCGGGATCAAGGTCAACTACACCGAGGACTACAACGACAACAACGAGTTCTACGCCAAGGTGCGCCCCCTGCTGGCCGCAGGCGCCGACACCGGCCGCGACCTGTGGGTGAGCACGGACTGGATGGTTGCCAGGCTGATCCGGGAGAACTTCGTCCAGAAGTTCGACCTGGCCAACATGCCGAACCACTCCAACGTCGAGGATGCTCTTCTCAACGTGCTCTACGACAAGGGCCGGTTGTACTCCCTGCCCTGGCAGAGCGGGTTCACCGGAATCGCCTGGAACCCCAAGTCCACCGGCGGCAAGAAGATAGAGACCGTGGACCAGCTGCTCACCGATCCCAAGCTCAAGGGCAAGGTCACCTTGCTGACGGAGATGCACGACACCATCGGCCTGGTACTAGTAGCACTGGGTAAGGACCCGGCCAAGTTCACCGACGCGGACTTCGACGCTGCGTGCGCCGAGATCCAGAAGGCCAAGGACGCCGGGCAGATCAAGGGATTCACCGGCAACGACTACACCAAGCCGCTTGCCTCCGGCGACACGGCGGCCTGCATGGCGTGGACCGGCGACATCGTCCAGCTCAAGGCTGACAACCCCAACCTCGGCTATGCGCTGCCCACGCAGGGTTTCATGTACTGGTCGGACAACTTTGTCATCCCCAACCTGGCCAAGCACAAGAAGAACGCCGAGACAGTGATCAACTACTACTACGATCCCGCTGTCATGGCCCAGGTGGTCGACTACGTCAACTACATCTCTCCGGTCAAGGGGTCGAAGGCGATACTGCTGAAGTCCGACCCCCCCGCCGCTTCCAACCCGCTGATCTTTCCCTCACCTGAGGTTATTGCCAACTCGAAGATCTTCCGACCCCTGACCGCCGTCGAGGAGACCAAGTACAACCGCAAGTTCCAGGCACTCGTGACGGGGTGAGCTGCCAGTGACCGAGAAGACCTCTGGTGACCTGAAGCTGACCGGGGTCACAAAGCGGTATGACACGTTCACTGCTGTCGACAACCTCGACCTGGTCATACCGCGCGGCTCGTTCTTCGCATTGTTGGGCCCCTCGGGGTGTGGCAAGACAACGACGCTAAGAATGGTTGCCGGGCTGGACCAGCCGACCATCGGCCAGATCTGGATCGGTGACAAGGACATCACCGATACCAGGGCCTATCAACGCAATGTCAATACGGTGTTCCAGAGCTATGCGCTGTTTCCTCACCTCAGCATCCTGGAGAACGTCACCTTCGGGCTGCGTCGTCGCAAGGTCTCGGACTACAAGGCCCAGGCGATGGCGGCCCTCGAGCTCGTCCAGCTTGCCCATATCGCGAAGAAGAAGCCTGGGCAGCTCTCCGGTGGTATGCAGCAACGGGTCGCGTTGGCCCGGGCCATCGTCAACCGGCCGGACGTCCTTCTGCTCGATGAGCCGCTGGGCGCCCTCGACCTGAAGCTGCGTCGGCAGATGCAGATTGAGCTCAAGCAGATCCAGTCCGAGGTCGGTCTGACTTTCGTCCATGTGACCCACGACCAGGAAGAGGCCATGACCATGGCCGACACCATTGCCGTTATGAACGGTGGGCGGCTCGAGCAGGTCGCTGATCCCGCAACGCTCTACGAACGTCCGACGTCGACGTTCGTGGCCAACTTCCTGGGACAGTCCAACCTGCTGAAGGCGTCAGTCAAGAGCCGGGCGGGAGCCACTGCTGAGCTCGATGTGCACGGCGTGAGCCTGCGTCTCCCTGTTGATCGTCTGAAGGAAACCACCACCGAGCTATGGCTCGGGGTGCGCCCCGAGAAGCTGCGGCTGGTCGGGCCCACCAATGGGGACGGTGCCGACCAGAGCGCGGACGATCACGCCAAACAGAATCGGCTCACCGGCGTTGTCGTCGATGCCTCGTTCACCGGGTTGGCCACCAACTACCTGGTCAAGCTTCCTTGGGGCCAGGAGCTGATGGTGGTGCAGCAGAACGACGGTGCGCGGTCGGCCGCAAGGGGGGCGCAGGTCAACCTGGGCTGGGCTCCAGAGCATGGCTTTGCCCTGAACGCTGCTCAGGATGCGCATGCTGGCGCGCAGGATCAGGCCGACGACAGCGGAGCCATCTAGTGGTCGGGCAGCTAGTTGAAGGACCTGTCGTCACCCTGCAGCCCCTTAGGCCGGCCAGACGCAACTACATGCCCTATCTGCTGCTGCTGCCCGGGCTGGCCTGGCTCCTGGTGTTTTTCGTTGTGCCGATGCTCTCGCTGGCGTCACAGTCGCTACAGACCGGCAGCGTGGAGACCGGCTACGTGCAGACCTGGAACTTCCAGACCTATGTTGACGCGCTGTCACGGTACTGGCCACACTTCGCGCGGTCGCTGGTGTTTGCGGGCACTGCCACGGTGTTCACGCTGATACTTGCCTATCCGCTGGCGTACTTCATGGCACAAAAGGCCGGCAGGTGGAAGAACATCCTGCTGGTGCTGGTGATCGCGCCCTTCTTCACCAGCTTCCTGATCCGCACCCTTGCCTGGCAGACGATCCTCTCCGACAACGGGCTGGTGGCGGGCCTGGCTCGTTCGACCCACTTCACCGATCTGTTGCAGCTGGTGAACCTGACCAACAACGACTCGCTTCTGAACTCGCGGTTCGCGGTCATCGCCGGTCTGACCTACAACCTTCCTCCCGTTCATGATCCTGCCGCTCTACGCCAACCTCGAACGCCTCGACCACAACCTGGTCGAGGCCGCCGGGGATCTTTATGCCACACCGCTCCAGACGTTCTGGAAGGTCACCTGGCCGCTCTCGCTGCCAGGGGTCGTGGGCGGCACCTTGCTGACCTTCATCCCCGCAGCAGGTGACTTCATCAACTCCCGGCTGCTCGGGAACACCCAGACGGTCATGATCGGGCAGGTCATCGACTCGCAGTTCCTTCAGGTCCAGGACTATGCGGTGGCAGCAGCCCTCTCATTCGTGCTGATGGCCGTGATCGTGGTCATCGTGGCCCTCTACGTCCGCCGTGCCGGCACCGAGGAGCTGGTCTGATGCGCTGGCTACGGTCACATCTGGTCGGTATGGCGGCGCTGGCGGTGCTGGCCTATCTGCTGATCCCCAACCTTGTCGTGATCGTCTTCTCTTTCAACAGACCAGCCGGGAGCTACAACTACCAGTGGGAGCACTTCTCCCTCGACGCCTGGACGAACCCGTGTGGGACCCCCGGCATCTGTGACTCGCTCGGGCTCAGCCTGAAGATTGGGCTGATCGCCACCATCGTGGCGACCGTCCTCGGGACCATGGTCGCCTTTGCCATCGGCCGGAACCGCTTCCGGGGTCGCTCTTCGGTCAACCTGCTCATCTTCCTGCCGATGGCCACCCCCGAGGTCGTGATGGGCTCCAGCTTGCTGACGCTGTTCATCGCGATGGGCATCGCGCCCGGCACTCCGACCATCCTGATCGCGCACATCCTGTTCTGTCTGTCGTTCGTCGTCGTCACGGTCAAGGCGCGAATCGCTTCCCTCGACCCCCGGCTGGAGGAGGCTGCGGCGGACCTGTTCGCAACTCCGACCCAGGCATTCCTGAGGGTGACGTTGCCGCTCGTGGCACCGGGTATTGCAGCTGGAGCGCTGTTGGCCTTCTCGCTCTCCTTCGACGACTACATCATCACGAACTTCAACGCGAGTCCGAGCTCGGTGACCTTCCCGATGTACGTCTGGGGCGCGGCACAACGAGGGACTCCGGTGCAGATCAACGTCATAGGCACGGTGATGTTCATGGCGGCACTGCTCCTCGTCGCGACGGGGACGCTGATCAGCAACCGACGCGCCAGGGCATCTGTCTGACCATGCGGATCCTGGTCGTGGGGTCAGGCGGTGTGGGCGATGCCTTCGCCCGGATCGCGGTCCAGCGCGACTTCTTCGAGCTTCTGGTCATGTCCGACTACGACGAGGCGAGGGCTGCGGCGACCGTCGCTGTGGCCACGGCCCGCCGGCAGGGAGAGCATCGCCTGGTCGCCGACCAGGTCGACGCCTCATCTCGTGAGTCGGTCGCGACGCTGGCACGCCGGCACTCCATCACGCACGTGCTCAACGCGGTGGACCCGCGGTTCGTCATGCCGGTGTTCGAGGGCGCCCTCGCCGCAGGTGCCGACTACCTCGACATGGCCATGAGCCTCTCGAGCCCCCACCCCCAGCGGCCGTATGCCGAGCCGGGCGTCAAGCTCGGTGACGACCAGTTCGCCGCGGCGCAGCTCTGGGAGGATGCCGGACGCCTGGCGCTCGTCGGCATCGGTGTCGAGCCGGGGCTCTCCGACATCTTCGCGCGATACGCAGCCGACCACCTGTTCAGCCGGATCGAGGAGCTCGGGACCCGCGACGGAGCCAGCCTGGTGGTTCGGGACGACCAGGGCGAGGAGATCTTCGCACCGAGCTTCTCGATCTGGACCACCATCGAGGAATGCCTCAACGCCCCCGTGATCTGGGAGAGGGACAAGGGCTGGTTCACGACTGCGCCGTTCAGCGAGCCCGAGATGTTCGACTTCCCCGAGGGCATCGGCCCGGTCGAGTGCGTCAACGTCGAGCACGAGGAGGTTCTGCTCATGCCGCGTTGGGTCGATGCCAGACGCGTGACCTTCAAGTACGGGCTCGGTGGCGACTTCATCGGCGTGCTCAAGACCCTGCACGCCCTGGGTCTGGACCGTACAGAGAAGGTGGGCGTGGGCGGCATACAGGTCTCTCCGCGGGACGTGGTGGCGGCCTGCCTGCCTGATCCGGCCACGATCGGGCCACGGATGACCGGCAAGACCTGCGCAGGTCTTTGGGTGACCGGCACAGGCAAGGACGGCGAGCCGCGCGAGGTCTACCTCTACCACGTGGTGGACAACGAGTGGGCGATGCGCGAGTACGGCGCGCAATGCGTGGTGTGGCAGACCGCGGTCAATCCCGTTGTGGCACTTGAGCTTCTGGCGACGGGGGTGTGGAGCGGCACGGGCGTGCGTGGTCCGGAGTCCTTCGATGCCGTGCCGTTCCTCGACCTGCTCAAGGCGCCCCTGCCCGGTGGCTATGACTCCGCGTGGGGCATGGAGGAACGGCTATCGTCAGCGCCATGACTCGATACGGCCCGCAGTTCGGACCTGACATCACCTTCCTGGGGGTCCCGCGATGCGACCTCGACGAGCCCGGGACGTACTCCGATGCGGACGTCGTGATCCTCGGTGCGCCGTTTGACGGTGGCACCTCCAACCGGCCGGGCGCGCGTTTCGGTCCGATGGCAATCCGGATGACGGACTACCTTCCGCATGACGGTTCGCGCCCCAGCCTCGCGCTTCGCACCGATGGCCTGGTGGACCTCAAGGTGGTCGATGCCGGAGACGTCGAGATGTACTCCGGCGACATCGAGAAGGCCCTCCCAGCCCTGGAGGCGGCCGTCGAGAAGGTGACCCGTGAGGGCGCCATACCCATCGTGCTCGGTGGCGACCACTCCATCGCGTTTCCCGACGCCAAGGGTGTGGCGAACGTGCTTGGGCACGGGCGGGTATCGATGCTCCACTTCGACGCGCACGCCGACACCGGCGACATCGAGTTCGGCTCACTCTGGGGCCACGGTCAGCCGATGCGCCGGCTGATCGAGTCCGGCGCCCTTCGGGGTGACAGGTTCCTGCAGATCGGGCTGCGTGGCTACTGGCCGCCCCCCGAGACGCTGGACTGGATGGCCGGCGAGGGGATGCGCTCCTATGAGATGACCGAGATCGGCCGCCGTGGGCTCCAAGAGTGTCTGACCGAGGCTTTCGTCATCGCGATGGACGAGTGCGAGGGTGTGTTTCTCTCGGTCGACATCGACGTCTGCGACCCTGGCCATGCTCCCGGCACCGGTACGCCAGAGCCTGGCGGACTGACCGCCCGTGAGCTTCTGGACTCGGTCCGGCGGATCTGTCTCGAGCTCCCCGTCGTGGGTGTCGATGTCGTCGAGGTCAGCCCGCCCTATGACCACGCAGACATCACTGCGGCACTGGCCAACCGCGTGGTGCTGGAGGCACTTTCGGCGATTGCCCGTCGTCGTCAGGACTTCCGTGACGGGACCACCTGGAACCCCGCCCAGCCGCTGCTGGACGGTCGCTGAGCTCAGCTCCGATCAGCCGTTCGGCCAGACCTTCTCGAACCTCCGGCGCCACAGTGTGTCCTCGTGGTCCAATGCAGCCATGACGACAGAGCGCCTACAAACGCTGCACAGTGTTCTGGACGAGACCGACGGGCGGCTCAAGGCGGGTGAAGCCGTCGCAGGCGGGGTCTGGCCATCCGGGTTCGGTTCCCTGGACGTGGCGCTGGGCGGCGGTTTTCGCTCCGGTGAGCTGACCCTTTTGGGTGGTCCGCCG
This sequence comes from Dermatophilaceae bacterium, assembly GCA_036569625.1. Classification (GTDB taxonomy): domain Bacteria; phylum Actinomycetota; class Actinomycetes; order Actinomycetales; family Dermatophilaceae; genus UBA4719. The sequence goes on from DATCQG010000212.1 coordinate 6,523, forward strand.
GGTCTGGGCAAGACCACCCTCGCCCTGCAGATGATCCGCAACCTCCTCGCCGCCCACCGTCACGCGGTCTACTTCTCCTACGAGCACGACACCCAGTCCGTGCTGGAGCGGCTGATTGTCCTGGAGGCTGCCGAGATCGCCGGTTCCAACGCGGTCGGGTTGCCTCGTGTCCGACAGGCGTTCGAAGCGCGCCATGGCTCTTCCCTGACGCTGGAGGAACGGCTCGCCGGCACCGAGGGCGGGGCGGAGGCGGTTGAGGCGCTCCAGGGCTATGGCCCCCGTCTGCACGTGCACCGTTCCAGCGGGGCGCACACGGACGTCGAGGCGATGAGGGCGGTCGTCGAGAAGATCCAGGAGGACACGGGTCAGGTGCCCTTCGTGGTCGTCGACTATCTGCAGAAGGTCCATGTCGCCTCGCCGGCCGAGGAACGTCGGCGCGGTCCGCGGATGGCCGAGGACGACCGGGTGACTGTGGTCGTCGAGGGGCTCAAGGACATGGCACTGGAGATGGTGATCCCTGTTCTCGCCCTCGTGGCCGTCGACAAGAGCGGTCTTGACGCCGGCAAACGGGTGAGGCTACGCGACCTGCGTGGCTCCTCGGCCCTTGCCCACGAGGCGGATGTGGCTCTCATCATGAACGACAAGTTCGACGTGGTCGCCCGCCATCACCTCATGTACAACCTGACCAATGCCGAGACCTACCGCGAGTGGGTGGTCATCAGCATCGAGAAGAACCGCAACGGCGTGGACGGTGTGGACCTCGAGTTCCGAAAGCGCTTTGAGCACAGCAGGTTCGACTCCGACGGCGCAACCGTCGTCGAGCAGCTGGTCGACGAGCGGATCTTCGTCGGCTAACGCCCGAACGGTGCCGGCGACATTGAAGGACAATGGGACGGTGACCCCACCACCGCGCAGCATCGTCATCCTGGGCTCCACCGGTTCCATCGGCACCCAGGCGCTGGAGGTCGTGGCCGCCAATCCGGATCGCTTCCGAGTGAGCGCGATCAGCGCAGGTGGTGGCAGTCTCGCCCTGCTGGCGCGCCAGGCAGTGGCCCTCCGCGTCGAGGCGGTGGGTGTGGCCCTGGGAGAGCGCGACGTCGTCGCGGCGGCGATCCACCGGGCGGCCGGAGAGGCTGGGCGCCAGGGATTCGCGCCGGACATCTTTGTCGGGCCGGCGGCCAACACTGATCTGGCCTCGAGCGGGGCCGATGTGGTCCTCAACGGGATCACGGGCTCGATCGGCCTGCGTCCGACCCTGGCCGCTCTGGCAGCGGGCAGCACACTTGCGCTGGCCAACAAGGAGTCCCTGATCGTCGGTGGCTCCCTGGTCAAGGCGGCTGCCGGACCCGGCCAGATCGTTCCCGTGGACAGTGAGCACAGCGCCCTGGCCCAGTGCCTGCGTGGTGGCAGAACCGATGAGGTGCGCCGGCTCATCGTGACCGCCAGCGGGGGACCCTTCCGTGGTCGTAGCCGGGCAGAGCTCGGGACCGTCACGCCCAAACAGGCCCTTGACCATCCGACATGGACCATGGGGCCGGTCGTCACGACCAACTCGGCAACGCTGGTCAACAAGGGCCTGGAGGTGATCGAGGCCCATCTGCTGTTCGACATCCCGTTCGAGCGGATCGAGGTCGTTGTGCACCCCCAGTCGGTGGTCCACTCGATGGTTGAGTTCATCGACGGCTCCACCCTCGCGCAGGTCTCGCCGCCGGACATGCGCCTGCCGATCGCTCTGGGACTCGCATGGCCCGACCGGGTCGACGGGGCCGTCGCCGCCTGTGACTGGACCCGTGCCGCCACGTGGGAGTTCTCACCACTGGACGAGGACGCCTTTCCGGCAGTCGCGCTGGCCAGACGGGTGGGGGTTGCGGGTTCATGCTTCCCCGCAGTCTTCAACGCAGCCAACGAGGAGTGCGTCAGGGCATTCCTCGGCGGCCACATCCGGTTCCTCGACATCGTCGATACGATCGAGCGGCTGGTCGACGAGTGGAGCTCCCAACCTGAGAACGTTTCGGATCCGCTGGACGTTGAGACCGTATTGCGCGCCGAGACCTGGGCGCGAAAACGCGCCCATGAGGTTCTGGGCCTTACCGGAAGTGAGACGCTGGTCTCGTGATGTACCTCCTGGGCGTTGTCTTCGTCGCACTCGGTGTCAGCGTCTCCATCGCGCTGCACGAGTATGGCCACCTCTTCTGGGCCAAGAGGTTCGGCGTCAAGGTCACCCAGTTTATGGTCGGGTTCGGCCCGACCCTGTGGTCGCGCACACGCGGTGAGACGGAGTACGGACTCAAGGCGATACCGTTCGGCGGGTTCACCCGGATGATTGGCATGCTCCCGCCCAAACCCGGTGCCGACCCCTCGATGCTGCGCGCATCGAGCACCGGCCGCTTCTCCCAGCTGATGGACCAGGCCCGCCAGGAGTCCATGGACGAGGTCAAGGCGGGCGACGAGGACCGGGTGTTCTACAAGCTCTCGACGCCCAAGAAGCTCGTCGTGATGCTCGGCGGCCCGACCATGAACCTGCTCATCGCCGCGGTCCTGCTGGGCGGTATCTTCACGCTCTACGGCTCTCCCGGGCTCACCAGCCGGGTCAGCAGCGTCTCGCAGTGCGTCCAGTCCGTGCCAGCAAACGGCAAGGCGCCCGCGGCCTGCTCACCATCGGACCCGCAGGCTCCTGCCAATGCCGCCGGGGTCCGGCCCGGCGACCGGATCATCTCCATGGCCGGCCAGCCAGTCAACAGCTGGGACGACGTCAAGGCACTGACCCGGCCTAACGGTGGCCAGACAATCCCTATCGTCGTCGAGCGGAGCGGCAAGCGGCTGAGCCTCGTGGCTACCCCGATTCTCAACAACGTGCCAAGGGTCGACTCCCAGGGCAACCTCGTTCTTGGTCCTGACGGCAAGGCGATCATCGACCGGGTCGGTTTCCTGGGACTTTCGCCCAGCTATGAGAACGTCAAGGCGCCGATCACAGCTGTTCCCTCAATGATCGGCAGCCAGGTTGCCGCAACGGCCGGCGTGGTGTTCACGCTCCCTCAGAGGATGAGTGGCATCGTGACAGCGGCCTTTGGCAGCGGAACGCGTGACCCCAGCCTGATGTCAGTGGTCGGCGTCGGACGGGTGGCTGGCGAGGTCGCCGACGGGCAGCTCTCAGGGGTGGGCGGGCCCAGTTCTGGAGCCGCCAAGCTCGTCATCCTGCTCAGCCTGATCGCCTCCCTCAACCTCGCGCTTTTCGTCTTCAACCTCATCCCCTTGACCCCCCTGGACGGTGGACAGGCCGCGGGCGCGCTGTGGGAGGGGCTCAAGCGTCAGGTGGCCAGACTGCGCGGCCGGCCCAACCCGGGGTACGTCGACGTCGCGAAGGCCCTGCCCGTGACCTATGTGGTTGCGATCGCGCTGATCGGCATGACTGTCCTGCTGATGTATGCCGACGTGGTCAACCCGATCAAGCTCGGCGGCTGAACGCCGATCTCGCTCTCGGTGGGAGATACTCGACCCATGACGGTTTCTCTCGGCATGCCGCCCTTGCCGCCCCCTGTTGTCGCCGCTCGACGCATATCCCGCAAGATCAAGGTCGGCGCGGTCGATGTTGGTGGAGGCGCCCCCATCTCGGTGCAGTCGATGTGCACGACGCCCACAACCGATGTCGACGCGACCCTGCAGCAGATCGCCGAGCTGACTGCGACCGGATGCGACATCGTGCGGGTTGCCTGCCCGACGCAGGACGACGCCGACGCACTTCGCGAGATCGCCACGAAGAGCCAGATCCCGGTCATAGCCGACATCCACTTCCAGCCCAAGTACGTCTTCGCCGCGATCGACGCCGGCTGCGCAGGTGTCCGGGTCAACCCGGGCAACATCCGCAAGTTCGACGACCAGGTCAAGCAGATTGCCCGGGCGGCCAAGGACGCAGGCGTCTCCATCCGGATCGGCGTCAATGCCGGCTCTCTTGACCCGCGCATCATGGCCAAGTACGGCAAGGCCACTCCCGAGGCTCTCGTCGAGTCGGCCATCTGGGAGGCCAGCCTCTTCGAGGAGCACGACTTCCACGACTTCAAGATCTCGGTCAAGCACAGCGACCCGGTCGTGATGATCCAGGCGTACGAGCAGCTGGCCGCCCGCGGCGACTGGCCCCTGCACCTGGGCGTCACCGAGGCCGGCCCCGCCTTTCAGGGGACGATCAAGTCGTCGGTGGCCTTCGGAGCGTTGCTGGCCAAGGGGATCGGTGACACGATCCGGGTCTCGCTGTCGGCCCCGCCGGTCGAGGAGATCAAGGTCGGCAACCAGATCCTGCAGTCGCTGAACCTGCGTCCGCGCAAGCTGGAGATCGTCTCGTGTCCCTCGTGCGGCCGTGCCCAGGTCGACGTCTACACCTTGGCTGAGCAGGTGACCGCCGGTCTCGAGGGGCTGGAGGTGCCGTTGCGCGTGGCGGTCATGGGTTGCGTCGTGAACGGCCCTGGTGAGGCTCGTGAAGCCGATCTTGGTGTCGCGTCAGGCAACGGCAAGGGTCAGATCTTCGTCAGGGGCGAGATCATCAAGACGGTGCCGGAGTCCCAGATCGTCGAGACCCTCATCGAAGAGGCCATGCGGCTTGCCGACGAGATGGGTGAGCCGGTGGACGGCGAAGGGGCGAGCACCGGCCCTGTCGTCACCGTCGGTTGAGGCGGGCCTGAGTCGTGCTGGGCACCAAGAGCCCCGTCCGCGAGCTGACCACGGCCGACCGTGACCAGGCGCTGGAGGTCTGCGCGCGCGATACCCGCACCAACGTCTTTGTTGCGGCACGCATCCTCGAGGGTGCGCTGGCGACCTCACCCGGGGCCCTGCTCGGCTACGCCGGGGAATCGGGACTACAGGCGATCTGCTGGGCTTCGGCCAACCTGGTTCCCGTGGAGTGCGACGACCAGGTGCTCGCCGCTTTCGCCACCAAGCTGCGCCGATGGCGGCGCCAGTGCTCGTCGGTGTTCGGGCCGGCGGACATGGTGCTGCGGCTGTGGGGGCAGCTGCGGCCGACATGGGGAGAGCCGCGGGACGTGCGCGCGTACCAGCCTGTTCTGGCCTTCTCGGGTCCACTCCCAGCCGGCCTGCCCTGCGATCCTCGGGTTCGTCGGGCACGTTTCGACGAGGTCGACCTGGTGCTGCCGGCCGCTGCGGCCATGTTCACCGAAGAGATCGGCTACCCGCCGTACTGGGGCTCGCGTCAGGCCTACCGCCAGGGCATCCAGTCGTTGATCCGTCAGGGTCACACCTTCGTGCGCGTCGACGATGGTGAGGTCGTGTTCAAGGCCGACGTCGGTTCGGTGGCTCTGGGCGTGGCACAGATCCAGGGTGTCTGGGTGGCGCCACGATGGCGTGGGCAGGGGCTTGCGGGACCTGCCATGGCGGCGGTCGTCGAGCGGGTTCAGGCGGAGATCGCCCCGGTGGTCACGCTCTATGTCAACGACTTCAACGCCCCGGCCCGGGCCACATACGCACGCGTCGGCTTCACCGAGATCGGACGCTTCGCCACGGTCCTGATGTGAGGCGAGCCAAACTGGCGTGAGCCCGTCGCCCCCCTGCCGATATCCTCACGGGGTCCGGTGCGCCCGTGTGTCGGACAAAACCCGAGGAGATCTCGTGTCAACGCCGGTCCTGCAGATGTCGACCCTGTTCCTGCGAACCCTGCGCGAGGACCCGGCCGATGCTGAGCTGCCGAGCCACCGGTTGCTGGTCCGGGCCGGATACATCCGCCGGGTCGCCCCGGGCATCTACACCTGGCTGCCCCTGGGCCTGAAGGTGCTGCGCAACATCGAGCGCATCGTGCGCGAGGAGATGGACGCCATCGGCGCGCAGGAGCTGAGCTTTCCCGCTCTGCTGCCCAAGGAGCCCTTCGAGCAGACCGGTCGCTGGACGGAGTACGGCGACAACATCTTCAGGCTCAAGGACCGCAAGGGCGCGGACTACCTGCTCGGTCCCACGCACGAAGAGATGTTCACGCTGACGGTCAAGGACCTGTACGGCTCCTACAAGGACCTGCCCCTCTCGATCTACCAGATCCAGACCAAGTATCGCGACGAGGCACGTCCGCGCGCTGGTCTGCTTCGCGGTCGCGAGTTCATCATGAAGGACTCCTACTCCTTCGACGTGGATGATCTGGGCCTGCAGGCCTCATACGACGCGCACCGCGCCGCCTACATCAAGATGTTCGACCGCCTCGGGTTCGACTACGTCATTGTGAAGGCAACCTCCGGTGCTATGGGCGGTTCGGCATCCGAGGAGTTCCTCGCGACGGCTGAGAACGGCGAGGACACCTACGTGCGCTGCACCTCGTGCGACTACGCGGCGAACGTCGAGGCAGTCCAGGTGCCGGTTCCACCGGTCCTCTCGTATGACGGGGTGCCTGCGGCCCACGTCGAGGACACACCTGACACCCCGACAATCGCGACCCTGGTCGACCACCTCAACACCGCATTCCCACGCCCGGATCGTGCGTGGCAGGCCAGCGACACCCTCAAGAACGTCCTCGTGATGGTGGTCCACCCGGACGGCCGTCGCGAGCCCCTGGCCATCGGTGTGCCCGGTGACCGCGAGATCGACGAGAAGCGGCTGGGTGCCCAGGTCGAGCCGGCCGAGATCGAGGCGTTCGACGAGGCCGATTTCGCCAGATACCCAGTCCTGGCCAAGGGCTACATGGGCCCCGAGGTTCTGGGCGAGGAGGCCAAGTCCGGGATCAGGTTCCTGGTGGACCCCCGGGTCGTCGAGGGCACCCGCTGGGTTACCGGAGCGAACGCCCCGGGCCATCACGTGATCGATCTGGTGGCAGGGCGCGACTTCAGCGCCGACGGCACGATCGAAGCCGCAGAGGTGCGCGACGGTGACGAGTGTCCCAACTGCGGTCAGCGCCTGGAGACCGCCCGCGGCATCGAGATGGGCCACATCTTCCAGCTGGGGCGCAAGTACGCCGAAGCGTTGGGGCTCAAGGTCCTTGACCACAACGGCAAGCTCGTGACCGTGACCATGGGCTCATATGGTGTCGGCGTCAGTCGGGCCGTTGCCGCCGTGGCAGAGGGTTGCCACGACGAGGTGGGCCTGGTCTGGCCGCGCGAGGTCGCTCCCGCCGACGTTCACCTGGTGGCTACCGGCAAGGACCCAGAGGTCTTCGCCAAGGCCGCCGAGCTCGCCGATGCCCTTGCGGAACTGGGAATCTCGGTGATCTACGACGACCGCGTGAAGGTCTCGCCCGGGGTGAAGTTCAAGGACGCAGAGCTGATCGGGGTGCCGACCATCGTCATTGTCGGCAAGGGCCTCGAGGCTGGCACGATCGAGATCAAGGATCGCGCGACCGGCGATCGGACCGAGGTGCCGCTTGGTAAGATCGTTGAGACTGTGGTGTCCGAGGTGCGCGGCCCAGGGCGCTGATGGGCAGATCCGTGCCCCGGCTCCGTGCAGTCATCTTCGACTGGGGAGGCACGCTCACACCGTGGCACACCGTTGACCTTGCCGAGCAGTGGGCTGTGTTCGCCCGCGCTGTTCATGGCGCGGACGTGCAGTCCAGCGCCGATCTTGCGGCCCGCATCCTCGCCGCAGAGGAGGCCGCATGGCAGCGGTCACGCGCGGGGCAGGGCAGTGCGCACCTGGACGAGCTGTTGGTTGAGGTGGGACTGGATCCGGCTGATCCCTCGCGCGCGGCGGCCTTGGCGGCATACCGGCAATTCTGGGAGCCACACACCGTGACTGACAAGCAGGTGCGCCCCCTCTGGGAGGGGTTGCGCGAGAGGGGGATTGGCGTCGGAGTCCTGTCCAACACCATCTGGTCGCGGGAGTATCACCGCGGGCTCTTCGAACGAGACGGAGTCCTCGACCTGATCGACGCAGACGTCTACTCCAGCGAGATGGCCTGGACCAAGCCGCACCCACAGGCGTTCCGTCAGGCGGCTTCGGCTCTCGCCGTGGACCCGGCCGAGGCGGTCTATGTGGGGGACAGGCCGTTCGAGGATGTTCACGGGAGCCAAACGGTGGGAATGCGCGCCATCTGGGTTCCGCACTCGAAGATCCCGCTGGCACAACAGGTTTCGGTCGACGTAGTACCTGATGGGGTGGCCCATGAGCTGCTCGACATCCTGGCCATCGTTGACGGTTGGCGCGCTCCGTGAACGACCCTTCGACCACGACGCTCCTGCTCATGTGTCTGGCCGCGGTCTGTGCGGGGTGGGTCGACGCGGTGGTCGGCGGTGGCGGGCTGATCCAGCTCCCGGCGCTTCTGCTCGGGTTCCCTCAGGCGGCTCCGATCCAGATCCTGGCAACCAACAAGCTCGGCTCGATCTGTGGCACGTCGGTCAGCGCGCTGACGTACTACCGCCGCGTCAAGCCCGACCCGAAGACCGTGATCCCGTTGGCACTGCTGGCATTCGGCGGTTCCCTGATCGGCGCTCTGCTCGCGTCGCACATCGCCAGAGAGGCCTTCAACCCGATCATTCTGGTGGTGCTGATCGGAGTCGGGGCGTACACCCTGGTCACGCCCAGACTTGGCCGCGTCACCGACCTGCGCTTCTCGGGCCACAGCCACGTGCTGGCCGCCACCGCGGTCGGCCTGCTGGTCGGCATGTACGACGGTGCGCTCGGTCCCGGCACGGGCTCCTTTTTCGTGTTCGCCCTTGTTGGCCTGCTCGGATACGCCTTCCTTGAGGCCAGCGCGAAGGCCAAGATTGCCAACTTCGCCACCAACCTGGCGGCTCTGGCCATCTTCGTGCCCGCCGGTGCTGTGATGTGGAAGGTCGGCCTGCTGATGGGCCTGGCCAACCTGACGGGCGGTTACATCGGCGCCCGCACGGCCATGGCCTGGGGTGCCCGGTTCGTTCGGATCGTGTTCGTCATCGTCGTGGGCGGTTTCATCGTCAAGATCGGCCTCGATGTGATCGCCCAGCTCGCCTGACGATCAACGCGAAGGATTGGGGCTGTCTGGACAGCCCCAATCCTTCGCGTTGATCGCGGAAACCGTTCACCCGTGCCGGGACAGCGCCGATGTCAGCTCTTCGGGTGTCGTGACAGGCAGGTCACAGACGAAGCCACGACACACGTATGCCGCGACGCCGCCGTCCACCAGGGGCCGGTCGGCCAGGAGCGGAATGCCTGTCGCGTCAGGCGATCCGTGCGCGATGACCAGTCCTGGGGAGCTGCTGGCGCGAGCGACGCGGACCATCTCATGTGCCCGCGGCCCGTCGCCGACGATGGCGACCTGTTGGGGACCGGATGCCATGGCTTCGGCCACGGCCAGCGTCCAGCCTGCGAAACGTGGGTCCCGATCGGCAAGACCCGCCGCGGCCGCGACAGCAGCGTCGGCCGCCTCGCGGTGGCGGTGGGAACCCGTGAGTGCCGAATAGGTCAGGAGAGCGCCGCTGAGAGCGGCCTGGCCGGATGGCTCGGCGTTGTCAGCAGCGCTCCGCGGTCTGGTGAAGAGTCGTTCGGCATCATCCGCCGTGTCGAAGAAGCCACCTCGCTCGTCGGCGAAGTGGGCCAGTGCCGTGTCAAGCAGATCGCCGGCTGCCACCAGCCACCTGGACTCCCCGGTGGCCTGGTGCAGCGCTAGCAGGCCTTCAGCAAGGTTGCCGTAGTCGTCGGCGACTCCCATCGCCGCTCCGGCCGCACCCTGACGTGACGCCCGGTGAAGCCTGCCGTCAACCAGGTGGACGTCGACCAGGAACTGGGCACACCTGTGAGCAGCATCAAGGTAAGTCGTGTCCCCGAGCAGCACGCCGGCCTCGCTCAGGGCGGCGATGGCCAGCCCGTTCCAGCCGGTCACCACCTTGTCGTCCCGCGCTGGCTGTGGCCGAAGTGCGCGCGCAGCGAGCAAGCGCTGACGCGTGGCGCGCCACCACGGCGGATCGTCGGGCTCCGTGCGGAGCTGCAGTGTCGACTGGCCGTGTTCGAAGGTCCCGGAGCTCGTGACCTCGAGCAGGGAGGCGGCGCGTCGGCCGTCGTCCTCACCGAGCGCATCGACAAGCTGCTGCGGGTTCCAGGCGTAGGTCAGTCCTTCGACCCCGTCGGCATCGGCATCCAGAGCCGAGGCGAAGCCCCCCTCGACCGTGCCGAGGTCCCGCAGGAGGAAGTCCGCCGTCTCACGTGAGACCCGTTCTGCAAGAGGCGAACCCGTCGCGCGCCAAAGGTGGAGGTAGACGCGCAGCAGCTGGGCGTTGTCGTAGAGCATCTTCTCGAAGTGGGGCACGACCCAGCCCGCGTCCACGGCGTAGCGCGCAAAGCCGCCGGCCAGCTGGTCGTACATCCCGCCGCGGGCCATCGCCTCACAGGTGTCGGTAGCCATGTGCAGCGCGCGGTCCGAGCCGGTGCGCCCCCACTGGCGAAGCAGGAACTCCAGGACCATCGACGGTGGGAACTTCGGTGCGCCACCGAATCCACCGTTGCGCCAGTCATATCCGCCGGAGAGCAGCTGTTCTGCCTGCTCAAGCTCGGTCGGCCCCATAGGCGCCCCGGCTCCGATGGTGCTCACGCTGCTCAGAACCTCGGCGACGTGCGAGCCGCTCGCCAGGACTTCTTCGCGGCGACTGGTCCACGCGTCGGAGACAGCCGAAAGCAGTTGGAGGAATGACGGTTTCGGGAGGTAGGTGCCACAGAAGAAGGGCTTCCCGGAAGGGGTGAGAACGCAGGTCATCGGCCAGCCACCGTGGCCGGTCATGGCGCTCGTCGCCGACATGTAGATCGCGTCGATGTCCGGTCGTTCCTCACGGTCCACCTTGATGGCGACGAAACCGTCGTTGAGCACCCCGGCCACCTCGTCGTCCTCGAACGACTCGTGGGCCATCACGTGACACCAGTGACACGCTGCATACCCGACGGACAACAGGATGGGTCTATTCAGGCGCTCCGCCTCGGCCAGGGCATCCGGTCCCCACTGCCACCAGTCGACCGGATTGTCCTTGTGCTGCAACAGATACGGACTCGTGGAGCCCGCGAGCCGGTTCACCATCTCGGTCGCCTTTCCTCTCTTGTCCGCTCAGGTTGACGCGAACAGGGTGTTTATGAAGCCGGGCGTCGACGGTGTGTACCTGCCAGTTCCAGCGCCTAGTGAACCGCTGCGCAAGCCGACGTTGATGTAGGGCGTCAGGAGGTTGCCGCTTGAGGCCCGCCCGGTGACTCCCGGGCAGGTGAGGTTGTAGTCGCGCACGCCGTCGGTCCACTGGGTCAGCCAGGGTTTGCTCCCGGAGAAGCTCACGGCAGTGCAGGTGGCTGCGGCCGCGGTCCGGCCCTTGGTGCCGACCGGCACCCAGGTGGGAACGCCTGGCAGGACCCGGCCGCCGGTGATCGCCTTCCAGGCTTTGTCGTAGGAGTAGATGCCGGCGTGTATGCCAGCTGCCTGGTAGCGCGCGATAACGCCTTCGATGACCGCGTTGTTGTTGACGGCGCTGGCCGACCAGGGCGATTGCGTCCTGGTCTCGACATCCACCCAGATCATCGGTGAGCGCAGACCGGCCCGGGCCATCGTGGCGAGGTTGAACACGGCCTGCACGGCGCCGAAACGTCCTAGTCGCACAGGCAGCGTTCCGGTGCCGCCGTATCGGGTCAGCTGTGCGCTGGTCGGGTAGGTCACGATGGCGTAGGCACCGGTCCAAAGGTGACGGGTGTGGGCTGACGCGACCTGACCGGCCAAACACGGGTTGGCATGCAACGAGCCGCCGTCGGTCAGACCCAGAACGGCGAACGATGCGCTGGCCATAGGTCCCGGCAGGCCGTAACCGCCTCCGCCTCTGGGGCACTGGGGCCAGGAGATGTCATTGCCGTATGCGGGGGGGCCGGGCGCCGGCGCCCGGGGAGCTCTGGCCAGTCCTGCCACGGTAAGCGAGGACGAGACCGAGGAGGACGCCCCGGCTGAAAGGATCAAGGCCAAAGTGGCGGCAATGGAGACGAGGTGCCTACGCAAGGCGGGCCACCCTCCTGTCGGTTGCTGAGGACGATGAGATGCCCGCCCTACAGACCTGATTATTGCAATTGCTTTGGTGAGCGCCCTCGGTGCGCTCAAGCGCCAGCCACGTCGGCGAGCCAGCCCAGGATGGGTGGCAGGACGGCCGCATAGGCGTCCAGTGTGTGGCCCAGCCCCTTGACCACATATGGCTGTACTCCGGGTAGGTCCCGCACTCGCCCCAGGAACTGCAAGGACTGCGGGCGCGACTGCGGGTCCTGTTGCGAGGTCATCACGAGCAGGTGCAACGACTTCGGCGCACGGTTCTGGATCAGCCAGGTGGGGGAGCTCTCATGGGCGAAAGTCGGGTACTTCTTGAGGAGCTGGGCCAGGTTGCCCGTGGTCGAGTCCGGCTCGGGGTTGAAGTACCCCTCGACCGAAGCCGCCGCTCCGAAACGTTCGGGTGCGCGCAGATGCAGCAATGCCGCGCAGTAGCCGCCGGTGGACCAGCCCATCACGCTCCAGCTCCGGCCATCGGTGGTGACGCGCAGTTTTGAGGTGGCCCAGTTCCTGACATCCTGGTTCAGCCACGTGAAGGCCTGGGTCGACCCGGGGTAGTCGGTGCACTCGGTGTCCACCGGAAGTGCCACGTTGATCTCGGGGAACACCGCGACGAAGGGCGCCACCCGGCCGCTGCGGATCTCTTCGCTGGCCACAGTGGCGAAGTCGAGCCGTTGGACGACATACGCGATCCGCACGTCAACACCGCCCAAGACCATCACCACAGGGAAACGCGTCCGCATGTAGCGGCGGTCCCCATACTGCGGCGGCAGCCAGGCAATCACCGTCTGGGTGATGCCCGACTTCGCGCCCTTGAGGGTGCCCTGTTCATAGCGCCCGGTATCCGATGCCGGCTCGGACACGCGCAGGACCGGTCGATGCAGGGCGACCTGGCCGTTGAGACCGAGGCGTACTCCGTTCGCCACGACCGGAGGCGCCAGACCGGTGCCGAACAACGATGACCAGGACGGGTAGAAGCCATAGTCCCTGTTGACGTCAACGCCGACCGCGACAACAGTGGCCCCCTGCCCGACGAGAACTCCGACCACGAGCGCGGGAAGGGCCCAGCGCGAGCTTCGCGGCGCTCGACGCCAGAGGACCACCAGCACCACGGGGATGGCCACGGCCACGACGATGCACAGAACCAGGAACCGTAGGGATGTGAGTGGCAAGGAATGTGCTCCAGAAGTGTTCAAAGAACGGACAGGTTTGGCAACCCGTTCAACGTGAATCTAGCCCTGACCGTCCCCTGAGCCGTGCAAAGTCAGACGGATCCAAAGCTTGAGCCCGTAGCATGGGGTCGGTGAACGTCCTGAGCCAGCTGCGCCTGCGGCCGCGTCGGACGTTGCTTTCGGCCATCGTTCTCGTGTGCGTCCCCAGCTGGGCCATCCTTGGGTTCGCCGCCCGATCGCCGGCGGGGGGGTCGAGTACTCCGACTCCGAAAGCCGCGACAACTTCCGCATCAGTCGCTTCGCCGGCTCCTGCCGTGTCCCTTGCGTCCGCCGTTGTCGTCGGAATCGGGGACTCGGTGACCTCCGCGACAGTCTGCGGCTGCACCGGGTTCGTGGAGTCGTATGCCGCACACCTCCCGGCTGCTGATGGCGGCCCCGCCAGGGCTGAGAACCTCGGTGCCGGCGGCCTCACCGCTGCAGGGCTCCGAACCCTCATGACACAGCCCGGCCCCACCCCGACGAGTGTGGCGGAGGCGGACGTTCTGCTGGTCACCATCGGCGCGAACGACCTCACGCCGCTGCTCTCCCGGTGGCAGAGCTCGGGCTGCTCCAAGGCCTGCTACTCACCCGCGGTGGAGACCGTGGGCTCCGATCTGGGCGACATCCTGGCTGCGGCCAGGTCTCTGCGTGGCCACCGGCCAACCCGGGTTCTGGTGACGGACTACTGGAACGTCTTTGCCGACGGCGACGTCGCACGCGCCAGTGACGGACCGGCATACCTTCGCTGGAGCGACGAGCTCACCCGAGCGCTCAACGTCAGCATCTGCAATGCCGCCCGGAACGCTGGTGCTACGTGTGTTGACCTGTATGCGCCGTTCAAGGGTGACGGGAGCAAGAACCCCACAGAGCTGCTTGCCGCCGACGGGGACCATCCCAATGCAGCCGGCAACCAGGTGATCTCCTCGGCGCTGCTGGCTGCGTCATAGTCGCGCTCGTCCGTTGGCCAGCCCGGGGAACGCGGCCAGGGGAGCGCCCCAGCGAGATGCCATGGACTCCATCTCGCCCATCCAGCGCACCAGGGTGGCCAGGGCGTTCGCGTTACCCGCGGCCGGCTCAAGGGCTGCCGCCTGGCGGGTGAGCAGCGCCTCAAGGAGGTGCAGCGCGAGGCGCCGGGCACTGTCCGTGTCCGGGACCGGAAAGGGCAGCTCGTAGCCCAGCGGTGTTGGGGGGGCGGAGGACCCGACCAGCCTCTCCAGCTCGGTGGAGCGTGCGCGAAGAAGAACAAGGGTCGACATCGCCAGAGCCCGGCCTGTGCTGCCGATGTGCGTGGCGACGATCTCGAAGCCGTAGACCGCGGCCCTGGTGGCTTCCAGCAGCGCCGTCCCGCCAGCAACCTCCATCTGGGATGGTGCAACTGCCGAAACCCTGCCGCCGAGCAGAGTCACGGCCGCAAACCGCTGGGCCAGAAGGGAGCCGATCAGGGCGACGTGGGCCGTCGAAAGGTCAGCCAGAGAGATGCCGCTCACCGAGCCGCTCTCGGCAGCGGACAACACGCCAAGAGGCAGCGCCGGTGGTGACAGCACCGGCTGGGAAAGCACCCCCGTGGCCGACGAGCCGAACAGCGTGTCCGGTACACCGCCCTCCCGCAGCAAGCTCTCGATCACGGCTACCTGGGTGGCGTGAACCGTGCTCAGCGGACCCGCGATCGACAGGGACGCACCCGCTACTTCGCCGGCCAGCGACCCCAACGACCTGGTGTCTTCGAGCACAGCCAACAGCGTCTTCTCGTCCTTCATCGGCACCCGGGTCGGGACGAGCGGGATACGCGGCGCGCCTTTCTCGAGCTGCACCCGGCATCCGGACAGTGCCGTTACCGACCCCGCCGCGAGCGCGACCAACAGCCGCCTGCGGGACCACAGGCTCGGCATACCGTCGTTCGCGGACATGGGCTCGATGATGACAGACTGGGGTCGACGACCACCGCGGGCAACAGGCGCGCGAGGTGGCGGCATTCGAGAAGAGCAGGGAAGCGGAGGCGGCAGGTGAGCAGTCAGGAACGCATTCGCAAAGTCCTGCTCGACCTCCAGGGCACGCCCGAGGCACCGGGCCCCCTTGGGCAGCTCGGCCTGGTCATCGAGGACGTGACGGTGACGCCCGTGGGCAAGCGGCGGCTGGTCCGTGCCTGGCTCGACCGTGACCTCTCGGGCCTCGACCCTGACGATGAGTCCAGCCTGATCGACCCACTCTCCCTCGACGAGGTCGCCGAAGCCACCCGGGCCATCAGTGCCGCCCTGGACGCCTCCGACGCGATGGGCGAAGCGCCTTACGTCCTCGAGGTCGGCTCGCCCGGCGTCGACCGTCCGCTCACTGCGCCTCGTCACTTCCGCCACAACGTGACGCGGCTCGTCGAGATCTCCCGTCACTCGGGCGATGAGCTCACCGGTCGCCTGGTCGCTGCCGGACCGACCCACGTGAGGGTGCTGGTGGCCGCGACCAAGAAAGAGCCAGAGACCGAGCTCCGTATTCCGTACGCCGACATCGTGCGCGCCCAGGTGCAGGTCGAGTTTGCCCGCCCCACCACGCAGGAGGACAGCTGATGGATATCGACCTGGCGGCACTGAAGGGTCTTGAGCGCGAGCGCGACCTTTCGCTGGACATCATCATCCCGGCGATCGAGCAGGCGATGCTCGTTGCGTACCACCGCACCGAGGGCGCACGCCGCATCGCCCGGGTGGAGCTCGACCGCAAGACGGGTCATGTGACGGTCTGGGCCCGCGATGAGGGCGCCACCGACCCCGAGACCGAGGAGCGTTCCGAGCCCGGTCCCGAGTTCGACGACACCCCGGCCGGCTTCGGGCGGATCGCGGCCTCGACCGCCCGGCAGGTCATCGTGCAGCGGCTGCGGGACCTCGAGGACGAGGCGATCATGGGTGACTTCCATGGCCGCGAGGGCGACATCATCACGGGCGTCATCCAGCAGAGCAGCGACCCGCGCTATGTGATGGTCGACCTCGGGGCCATCGAAGGGTCGCTACCGCTGGCCGAGCAGGTGCCGGGGGAGAAGTACGTCCACGGCGAGCGCCTGAGGTGTTTCGTGGTCAGCGTGAAGCGCGGCCAGCGCGGACCCCAGATCAGCCTGTCGCGCAGCCACCCCAACCTGGTGCGCAAGCTGTTCGCGCTCGAGATCCCCGAAGTGGCTGACGGCACGGTGGAGATCGCAGCGATCGCACGCGAGGCCGGGCATCGAACCAAGGTGGCCGTGCACTCGAAGATTCCCGGCGTCAACGCCAAGGGCGCCTGCATCGGTCCGATGGGGGCCCGGGTGCGCGCGATCATGACCGAGCTGCACGGCGAGAAGATCGACATCGTGGACTTCTCCGAGGACCCGCGCGCCTTCGTGGCGGCGGCGCTGTCTCCCTCACGGGTCAACTCGGTCGAGATCGTCGACCCCGACCTGCGTTCCGTGCGGGTGATCGTCCCTGACTACCAGCTCTCCCTGGCCATCGGCAAGGAGGGTCAGAACGCCCGTCTGGCTGCGAAGCTGACCGGCTGGCGGATCGACATCAGGTCGGACACCGCGCCTGCTGGCGCAGAGGATGAGCACTAGGCGGTAGACTGGTGGAGATCGATCGGTTGCGACGGATCCGTCAGCGGCCAACCCATGGCACGGCACGAACGTGTGTGGGCTGCCGTCGTCGCGATGTTCGATCCGCATTGTTGCGAGTTGTCGCGGAGCGCAACGACACCGGTGAGCAGATCGCCAGGGTTGTTGTCGATCAGCGGCTCCGGCTGCCAGGGCGTGGAGCTTGGTTGCACCCGACACCGGAATGTCTCGACCTCGCTGTGCGGCTCAAAGCGTTCGGGCGGGCCTTGCGAGTCAAGACTCTTCTCGATGCGGCGGCCGTCAGGGCGTACATCGAGGCACGTGAACAGTCCGACGTCCAGATTCCTGAATCCGAAGGCGGGTTTGACGCTGATGAGCACCCGATGAGTACTCACTCATGAGCAACACCCAGTACTAAAGACGGCCCGTGCTTCATCTCGATTTGTCCGGGCCATAGACAGAGGAGAAACGTGGCTAAGGTCCGGGTCTACGAGCTCGCGAAGGAGCTCGGAGTCGAGAGCAAGATATTGCTCAACCATCTGAAGGAAAGCGGCGAGTTCGTCCGGTCGGCGTCTTCGACCATCGAGCCGCCGGTCGTCCGCAAGATTCGCGAGACGTTCCCCGTCGAGCATCCCGCCGCTGAGGCCGCGGATGGCAAGGGCAGCGCGAAGAAGCCTGCCGCCAAGAAGACGGCGCTCAAGGCGCCGGTTTCGGAGGTTGCGGCTGCCCCCGTCGTAGCCGTTGCTCCCGCAGCTCCCGTTGTCGCGGCGCCCGCGGCAGCCTCGGTGACCGCGCCCGAGGCCTCCGCTCCTGCGGCCGGCCCAACGCCTGGCCCCAGGGCATCCGCTCGTCCGGCTGTCGAGACTCCTTTTGCCGGCACCCCCGAGGCACCTGCGGCGCGCGAGGGTGTTGCCGACCCAGCTGCTCGCCCGGCGCCCCGCCCCGGAGCGCCTCGCCCGGGCAACAACCCGTTCGCACCGAGCCAGGGCATGCCTCGAGGTGGCCGCGAGGCCCGCGAGCCCCATGAGACCCGGGACACCTCCCCGCCCGCTGCCCGGCCGGGAAACAACCCGTTCGCGCCGAGCCAGGGCATGCCCCGTCCGCAGGGTGGCCGCCCGGCTCCGGCGGGGGCCGGTGGTCCTCGTCCCGGTGGTCCGCGGCCAAACCCGGGCATGATGCCCGATCGCACAGCGGTCGGTCGCCCCGGTGAGCGCCCCGCACGTGGTGGCGCCCCCGGTCGCCCCGGCGGCGGTGGCGGTTTCGCCGGTCGCCCCGGTGGCGGTGGCGCCCCCGGTGGTGGTGGCGGTTTCGCCGGCCGTCCCGGTGGTGGCGGCGGTCGTCCCGGTGGACCCGGTGGACGCGGTGGCACCCAGGGTGC
Source organism: Dermatophilaceae bacterium (assembly GCA_036569625.1). Taxonomy (GTDB): domain Bacteria; phylum Actinomycetota; class Actinomycetes; order Actinomycetales; family Dermatophilaceae; genus UBA4719. The sequence continues at coordinate 24,624 of DATCQG010000212.1, forward strand.
CTTTGGTCGTGGTGGCGGGCGTCCGGTTCGCGGCCGCAAGTCCAAGCGCGCGAAGCGCCAGGAGTTCGAGCAGATGCAGGCCCCGTCGCTCGGCGGTGTCACGGTTCCCCGCGGCGACGGCAAGACCGTCGTACGGGTGCGCCGCGGTTCCTCGCTGACCGACTTCGCCGACAAGATCAATGCCAACCCGGCGAGCCTGGTCACGGTGCTCATCCACCTCGGTGAGATGGCCACAGCCACGCAGTCCCTGGATGAAGAGACGTTCCGTGTGCTGGGAGCCGAGCTCGGCTACCTGGTCGAGGTCGTCTCTCCGGAGGACGAGGAGCGCGAGCTGCTGGGTCAGTTCAACATCGACCTGGATGCCGAGCTGGCTGACGAGGGCGACGAGGACCTCCAGGCCCGACCGCCGGTTGTGACCGTCATGGGTCACGTCGACCACGGAAAGACCAAGCTGCTTGATGCGATCCGCCATGCTGAGGTCGCACTGGGCGAGGCCGGCGGCATCACCCAGCACATCGGTGCCTATCAGGTCTACACCGAGCACGAGGGCGTCGAGCGCGCCATCACCTTCATCGACACCCCCGGTCACGAGGCTTTCACGGCCATGCGTGCTCGTGGCGCCAGCGTCACCGACATCGCGATCCTCGTGGTCGCTGCCGATGACGGCGTCATGCCGCAGACGATCGAGGCGCTCAACCACGCTCAGGCCGCTGGTGTGCCGATCGTCGTGGCGGTCAACAAGGTGGACAAGCCCGGGGCCAACCCCGACAAGGTCCGCCAGCAGCTCACCGAGTACAACCTCGTTGCGGAGGAGTACGGCGGCGACACGTTGTTCGTCAACGTCTCTGCCAAGGAGCGCACGAACATCGACGCCCTCCTGGAGGCAGTGCTCCTGACTGCTGATGCGGGGCTCGACCTGCGGGCCAACCCGAACAAGGATGCTCGCGGTGTGGCCATCGAAGCCCACCTCGACAGGGGTCGTGGCCCGGTTGCCACGGTTCTGGTCCAGTCGGGGACGCTCCGTGTCGGTGACTCGATCGTGGCCGGCGGTGGCTACGGCCGCGTCCGCGCCATGCTCGACGAGCACGGCGGCCTGGTCGAAGAGGCCACGCCGGCCCGTCCGGTGATGGTGCTGGGTCTGACCTCGGTGCCCGGTGCCGGCGACACCTTCCTGGTGGCGCCCGATGACCGGACAGCCCGCCAGATCGCCGAGCGCCGTGAGGCGGCCCAGCGTGCGGCCAGCCTGGCCAAGCGTCGCAAGCGGATCAGTCTCGAGGACCTCAACGAGGCGCTGGCCGCGGGCAAGGTCGACAACCTCAACCTCATCCTCAAGGGTGACGTGTCGGGTTCTGTCGAAGCGCTCGAGGATGCACTGCTCAAGATCGACGTCGGCGACGATGTCGATCTGCGGATCATCCACCGCGGTGTGGGAGCGATCACCCAGAATGACGTCAACCTGGCGACGGTCGACAGCGCGGTCATCATCGGCTTCAACGTCAAGCCCGCTGAGCGGGTCGCAGAGCTGGCCGACCGCGAGGGCGTTGACCTGCGGTTCTACTCGGTCATCTACTCGGCCATCGAGGACATCGAGTCAGCACTCAAGGGCATGCTCAAGCCGGAGTACGAGGAGATCAAGCTGGGCACCGCCGAGGTGCGCGAGGTCTTCAAGTCCTCGAAGTTCGGCAACGTCGCAGGTTCGCTGGTTCGTTCCGGAGAGCTCAAGCGCGGGACCAAGGCCCGGATCATCCGGGACGGCACCGTCGTCGCCGAGGGCATCGAGATCACCGGTCTACGTCGCTTCAAGGATGACGTGACCGAGGTTCGCGAGGGCTTCGAGTGCGGCATCAACCTCGGCAGCTTCAACGACATCAGGGTTGACGACATCATCGAGACCCACGAGATGCGCGAGATCCCGCGCGCTTGATCGTTGCTCACCGTGTTCTCGGTGATGAGGAAGGTAGGACCATGGCTGATCCCGCACGCGCGAAGAAGATTGCAGACCGTATCAAGGTGCTGGTTGCCGAGACCTTGGAGTACCGCGTCAAGGACGAGCGGCTCGGCTTCGTCACGATCACCGATGTCCGGGTGACCGGCGACCTGCAGAACGCCTCGGTCTTCTACACGGTGTTCGGTGACGAGGCTCAGCGCGCCGAGAGTGCGGCGGCGCTCGAGTCGGCAAAGGGCAAGCTCCGCTCGGCGGTGGGCAAGGGCATCGGCATCCGGCTCACCCCGACGCTGGAGTTCATCCCTGATGCGCTGCCGGACGGCGCTGCCTACCTCGAGGACCTGCTGGTGAGCGCCAAGGCGCACGACGCCGAGGTTGCGGCCGCCTCTACCGGTGCGGCCTATGCGGGTGAGGCCGATCCGTACAAGAAGCAAGTCGAAGAAGACACAGCTGAAGAAGGCGCAGATGAGGAAGACGCCGCCAAGGCATGACCACCCCTGACGGGCTGCTCATCGTCGACAAGCCGGCCGGATGGACCAGTCACGATGTCGTTGCCCGCACTCGACGGCTCTGTGATACCCGAAGGGTCGGCCATGCGGGGACACTGGACCCGATGGCCACCGGTGTCCTCGTGCTCGGCATCAATCGCGCCACCAAGCTCCTGACGTTCCTCGTGGGCGCCGACAAGACCTACACGGCGACCATCCGCCTCGGACAGTCCACCATCACCGATGACGCCGACGGCGAGATCGAGACGACCCACGATGTCGCTTCTCTGACCGCCGAGGCGGTTCACGCGGGGGTGGCCGCCCTCACGGGCCAGCTCGCCCAGGTGCCCAGCTCGGTCAGCGCGATCAAGGTCAACGGGCAACGGTCGTATGCACGGGTGCGCGCCGGGCAGGACGTCATCCTGCCTGCCCGCCCGGTCACCGTCCGCCGGTTCGACATCCTCGATCATCGGGTCGTGCAGGGGCTGCAAAAGCACAGGGTCTGGGATCTCGACGTCGTGGTGGAGGTGTCGTCCGGCACCTACATCCGCGCGTTGGCCCGGGACCTGGGCGCAGCCCTGGGAGTGGGTGGGCACCTCACCGCACTGCGGCGTACCCGCGTCGGGAGGTTCGGGATCGAGGACGCGCACTCGCTGACTTCTCTCGAGATCGCCAGCGAGGCTGACGGAATACCGGTGATCCCGCTCGCTGCTGCCGCACGGGCCTCCTTCGACGTTCGCGAGCTGAGCGAATCCGAGGCAACCGCGATCGGCTACGGCCGGCGGATCTCCTCCCAGCTCGCCGGGCGCAGCCAGCCCGTGGGAGCCTTTGCCCCCGACGGACACCTGGTGGCAATGCTCGACGAGAGCGGTTCTCTGGCCAAGGCCCGGGTCGTCTTCGCTCCGTTGGGTTCGTAGAGTGTCCCACGTGCTGCGATGGTCCGACCTCTCCCAGATCCCCCACGGCTACGGCCCCAGCGTGGTGACGCTGGGCAACTTCGACGGCGTGCACAAGGGACATCGCGCCGTGCTGTCCACCGTGGTCGAGCATGCTGCCGCGCGGGGTGCCAAGTCGGTGGCGGTGACCTTCGACCCGCATCCACTTGCGCTTCTTCACCCGGAGCGGGCCCTGCAGATGATCACGTCCACCGACCAACGTCTCGACCTCCTCTCGGCCGCGGGGCTGGACGCCGTGCTGGTCATGGAGTTCACCCGTGAGCTGGCCCGATGGACCCCGGAGCGTTTTGTCGTCGACGTCTTCGTCAAGGCCCTGGGTGCGAGCCTTGTCGTCGTGGGCGAGGACACCCGGTTCGGCATCCGCAACTCAGGTGACGTCGCCACATTGAGGCGGCTCGGTGCCGAGCACGGTTTCGAGGTGCTCACCCTGGCCGACGTCGGCAACGGGGGCCGTTGGTCCTCCAGCCGCGTTCGCGAGCTCGTCACCAAAGGCGATGTGCGTGGAGTGGAGGAGGTCCTGGGACGGTCGCACCGGATGGCAGGCGAGGTTGTTCACGGCGATCACAGGGGTCGCGAGCTCGGTTACCCGACGGCGAACCTGAGCCAGGGGGCAACGGGGCTGATCCCTGCCGACGGCGTCTACGCGGGCTTTTTGATCCGACCGACGCTGCCCGACGGCGATCCCGACCACAGGCTGCCGGCCGCGATCTCGATCGGCACCAACCCGACCTTCGGCGGAACCCACCGCCGGGTCGAGGCGTACGTCCTGGATCGCACCGACCTCGACCTCTATGGTGAGACCGTGGTTGTCGAGTTCATCGAACGACTGAGGCCGACGGAGAAGTTCGACTCCGTCGAGGCGCTGCTGGTGCAGATGGCCGATGACGTCAAGCGCTGTCGGGCGCTGCTGTGACCAGCACGGTTCGTGACGAGCACACAGACCTCTCCCTCATCGAGCAGCGAGCCCGTTCGGTGGCGCATCTGTTCGTGGAGCGGGTGTCCAGGACGCCGACGGCAGAGGCCTTCCGCTTTCCTCGGGGCGCATCCTGGGAGTCCGTCACCTGGGCGCAGACGGATGCCCGCGTCCGCCAGATGGCAGCCGGTCTGGTGGTCCTGGGCATCGAGTCCGAGCAACGCGTGGCCCTCGCGTCGAGCACTCGCTATGAGTGGGTGCTCGCCGACCTGTCAGTGATGCTGGCGGGTGCGGCGACGACCACCATCTATCCCACGACGTCCGAGTCCGACGTCACCTACATCGCGCGCGACTCCCAGAGCCGCATCGTGTTCGCCGAGGACGACGCACAGATCGCCAAGCTCCGTGCCAACCGCTCCCAGCTGCCGGACGTGGTCAAGGTCGTCACCTTCGACGGCGCCGCTGACGGCGACTGGGTGATCTCCCTGGCTGATCTCGAGCAGCTGGGCGCCGCTCACCTGGCGCAGGCTCCGACGGTGGTCGATGAGCGGATCGCCGCCATCGAGCCGCAACATCTCGCCACGCTCATCTATACCTCCGGAACCACGGGACGGCCCAAGGGAGTTCGCCTCTCCCACGACTGCTGGACCTATGAGGCCGCGGCGATCGACGCCATCGGCATCCTGACCCAGGACGACCTCCAGTACCTCTGGCTGCCGCTGGCGCACGTGTTCGGCAAGGTGCTGCTCACCCTCCCGCTCCAGATCGGGTTCCCGACAGCTGTTGACGGTCGGGTGGACAAGATCGTGGAGAACCTGGCCGTCGTCTCGCCGACCTTCATGGGAGCTGCTCCGCGCATCTTCGAGAAGGCGTACGGCCGGATCGTGACCATGATGAACGCCGAGGGCGGTCTGAAGGCCAGGCTCTTCGACTGGGCTATCGGCGTCGGCCGTCAGGTCTCCGTCATGCGTGCTGACGGGGTCAAGGCCTCCGGTCTCCTGGCCGTTCAGCACGCGCTGGCAGACCGGTTGGTCCTGCACAAGGTCCGCGCCCGTTTCGGTGGCAGGATCCGCTTCTTCATCTCCGGCTCGGCGGCACTCAACCGCGATGTTGCGGCCTGGTTCGACGCCGCCGGCATGCTCATCCTCGAGGGCTACGGCCTGACCGAGTCCAGCGCTGCGTCTTTCGTCAACCGTCCGGACGCCTACTCCTTCGGCAGCGTCGGCTGGGTGGTTCCGGGCACCGAGGTCCGGATTGCGCAGGACGGGGAGGTCCTGCTCAAGGGCCCAGGAATCATGGCCGGATACCACAACCTTCCCGAGGCCTCCGCCGAGTCGCTGGACGGCGATGGATGGCTGCACACCGGGGACATCGGCAACCTCGACGAGCGTGGCTTCCTGCGGATCACCGACCGCAAGAAGGACCTGTTCAAGACCTCTGGGGGCAAGAACGTCGCCCCATCTGCCATCGAGTCGATCTTCATGGGGGTGTGCCCCTATGCCAGTGCGCTCATCGTCCATGGTGAAGGGCGCAACTTCGTGTCTGCACTGGTCACCCTCGACCCTGACGCGATGGCGGGCTGGGCGGCCGAGAACACCATGTCCGGCTTGTCGTACGAAGAGCTCGTCGGCTCACCGGAGGTGCGCGAGATGGTTCAGGGCTACATCGACGCGCTCAACGCCCAGCTCAACCCCTGGGAGAGGGTCAAGAAGTTCCTCATCCTGTCGCGGGACCTCTCCATCGAGGACGGCGACCTCACCCCGAGCATGAAGCTCAAGCGCAGGGTCGTTGCCAGGAAGTACAAGGATGAGCTGGACTCGCTCTACCCTTGAGCGCATGCCCGAAGGCTTTCGCAGGACCGATCCCCCCGGCGCTTCCCTCTTTGCGCGCCTCGAGCCGCTGCTGGAGCAGGTGAGCAAACCTATCCAATACGTCGGCGGTGAGCTCAACTCCACTGTCAAGGACTGGGACTGCGGGGGATTCGGCCCCGACGGTCAGGAGCTGACCGCACGCTGGGCCCTGATGTACCCCGACGCCTACGAGGTCGGCTTGCCCAACCAGGGCGTCATGATCCTGTACGAGGTGATCAACGAACGCCCTGATGCCCTCGCCGAGCGGACGTATTCCGTGTGGCCGGACATGGAGGCGCTGCTTCGCAGCGAGGGGGTCCCGGCATTCACCGTGGACGGGCACCGTGCGTTGCGGGACTTCGACCTGTTCGGCGTCTCGTTCTCCACCGAGCTCGGCTACACGAACCTGCTGACCGCACTGGACCTTGCCGGCATACCTCTGCACGCACGCGACCGAGGCGACGAGGACCCTATCGTCATCGCGGGGGGGCATGCGGCGTTCAACCCCGAGCCGGCATCAGACTTCATCGACGCTGCGATCGTGGGCGATGGCGAGCAGGCGGTCCTCGAGGTGACCGACCTGCTCACGGCGTGGAAGGCGCAGGGTCGTCCCGGTGGTCGCCACGAGCTGCTTCTCCGGCTGGCGCGCACGGGCGGGGTCTACGTTCCTGCCTTCTACAAGGTCGACTACTTTCCCGACGGCCGGATCAGGCGGGTGGCCCCCTCGGCCCAGGAGGGTGGTGTGCCGTGGCGCATCTCCAAGCACACCGTCATGGATCTGGATGCGTGGCCCTACCCCAAGGCGCCTCTGGTGCCGTTGGCCGAGAGTGTTCACGAGCGGATGTCGGTCGAGATATTCCGCGGCTGCACCCGTGGATGCCGCTTCTGCCAGGCTGGCATGATCACCCGCCCGGTTCGTGAGAGGTCTATCACCGGCATCGGTGAGATGGTCGAAAAGGGTTTGGCAGCAACGGGATTCGAAGAGGTCGGGCTTCTTTCGCTATCCAGCGCAGACCACTCCGAGATCGCCGAGATCGCCAAGGGCCTGGCCGACCGCTATGAAGGCACCCAGACCGGTCTGTCGCTGCCGTCGACCCGCGTGGACGCCTTCAACATCGACCTGGCCAACGAGCTGACCCGGGGCGGGCGACGCTCCGGTCTGACGTTCGCTCCCGAGGGCGGCTCCGAGCGCCTGCGCAGGGTCATCAACAAGATGGTCACCGAGGACGACCTGATCAAGACGGTTGCCGCTGCCTACTCGGCCGGCTGGCGTCACGTGAAGCTGTACTTCATGTGTGGCCTGCCCACCGAGACCGACGAGGATGTGCTGCAGATCGCCGACCTGGCCAAACGGGTCATCGACACAGGGCGCCGGGTCAGCGGCCAGCGTGACATCCGCTGCACAGTGTCGGTCGGTGGCTTCGTGCCCAAGCCTCACACGCCCTTCCAGTGGTGCGCGCAGCTTGGCGCCCCGGAGACCGATGCGCGGTTGCGGATCCTCAGGGAGGCGATCCGGTCCGACAAGCGCTACGCGTCGGCCATCGGGTTCCGTTACCACGATGGCGAGCCCGGCATCGTCGAAGGGCTGCTGTCCCGCGGTGACCGTCGCGTCGGTGCGGTCATCGAGGCGGCATGGCGTGACGGCGCCCGCTTCGACGGCTGGAGCGAGCACTTCAGCTACGAGCGCTGGATGCGTTGTGCCGAGACGGCTCTGGTGCAAGAGCCCGTGGATGTGGCCTGGTACACAACCCGGGAGCGCGAGCAGAACGAGGTGCTGCCCTGGGACCACCTCGACTCCGGGCTGGACAAGGAGTGGCTGTGGCAGGACTGGCAGAGCGCGCTGGACGACGGCGAGGTGGAGGACTGCCGGTGGACCCCGTGTTTCGACTGTGGGGTATGTCCGCAGACGAACACTGAGATCGAGATCGGGCCCACCGGCAAGCGACTCCTACCGCTGACTGTTGTGACCGCCGGGCGTCAGGCCTTGCTGGCGAACCAGGGGTGACGCAGGTCCAGGTAGGTCACGTCCTTCATCTGGGCCATCTCCTCATCCCACGCCTGGCGCATCTCGGCGGGCATCTCCTTGCCTTCACCCTCATGGGCAGCCTCCTCGCTGCGGAAGGCGATGGTCTCGGTGAATCGGCCGTCCGGCTCTATCGCGATGGAGCCGCCGATGATCTCTGGCCGGGCCTGTTGGAGCATGTCCATGGGCAGCTCCATGAACCTTCGGAACCGCTCAGGATCTTCAACCCGGCCCTGCATGACCTGGACGAACCCCGCATCGTCCGAGCCGCCGTCGAGGAACATCATCGCCTCGTCACAGTCGTGGAACGTCACGTCACCGTCGAAGCACTTTTCGGTCTCCGCCCACCACGCGCCCTGTTCGGGGCGAACCGAGTTGCGGGCTGCGGCCTCCTTCGACTCGAACCGGACCACTCCGATGAACCGGTTGTCGTCGGTAACGCCGTACGTCCCGCCGAGCCAGCCCTCCGCCTTTGGCGCCTGCTCCTTGCGCCACATTTCCGTCTGCCGGCGCAGACCGTCCGCGTCACGGCACATGCCTTGCATGATCTGGATGAACACCTCGTAAGCCTCCGTTCCGGTGGGTCGCTTCGCCCTGAAGTGGCCCATCGACCGACGGTACGCCGGGCCGTGGCGGTTGTCATCGGTATCCTCGCGTCATGGCAAGAACTCCCGATGGTCCTCCTCCGGCCCCGGCGGTCCAGAAGCTCCGGGTGCGTTACGCCAAGCGCGGTCGGCTGAGGTTCTCCTCGACGCGGGACTTCCAGCGGGCCCTCGAGCGCGCCCTGCGCAGGGCAGCAGTCCCCATGGCCTTCTCCGCCGGCTTCCACCCTCACCCGAAGATCTCCTACGCCAACGCGGCACCGACCGGGACGGCCAGTGAGGCCGAGTACTTCGAGATCTCCGTGACCCAGCGGGTCGACCCCGGGCGGGTTCGGGCGGCACTGGACGAAGCGCTTCCCGATGGGCTGGACGTTCTCGAGGTGGTCGAAGCGGTCCCTGGGGCCCTCGCTGATCGACTCCAGGCCAGCGACTGGGTCATGGAGTTCCGGGGTATGCCGGTCGAGAGCCTCGCGAATGCGGTGGGGCAGCTGCTGGCGCGGGAACGGGTCGAGGTCACCCGGGTAATGAAGAATGGTCTGCGCACCTTCGATGTCCGCAGTGCCGTCGTGTCGATGGACACTTCGGCTTCGAAGAACGGCAGGTGTGCGATACTGAGGACGGTCGTACGGCATACCACACCCGTCGTGCGCCCCGATGACGTTCTCAGCGCGCTGCAATCAGTCGCTGCACTCACGCCGCCGAGTCCACCCTTGGTGACCCGGCTGGCGCAAGGGCCGCTGAGCACCGCAACCGCGACGGTGGCCGATCCTTTGGCTGCCGACCAGGACGTCGACGGCAGCTGAGGTGGTGACGCGCGATCAAGCGCGAGCTCCCAGTTGTAGCGATACGACTTCCGTCCCGCCCGCCCATCGCGGGAGACGGCGCTAACCGTGCACCGTGCGGCGATGAGGGCTACCTGGCCAGGGTGTGGTTGTCGCCCCATGGGTAAAGGGAGGACGCCCCACATGGCATCCAACGAAGACAACACATCCAACGAGCTCAGTACGCCGGTGAAAAGGGCCGCAGCCAAACGGGCTCCCCGCAAGGCCACCAAGAAGGCCAGCACACCCAAGAAGGCTGCACCCGTCGAGGTCACAGTTTCGAGCGAGCCGGCCGAGCCCAAGACGCCGGCCCGCAAGACGGCCAAGCGGGCTCCTCGCAAGACCGCCAAGAAAGCCGCCTCTGCTGTTGCACCCGCGGCTGCAGCCGCACTCTTTGATGCCGAGCCAGCGGCCACAGCAACTCCGACCGCCGCCGTGGTCCCGGGGTTCGGACTGCTTTTCCAGGCGCCAGAGCCCACCGAAGCACCTCGTCGCCGCAGGGCCAGCGCCCCTGCAGCGGCGCCAGAGCCTGCGCCGGTCCATGCTCCCAAGAACGCAGTCGCCGAGCAGGGTGCTGAAACGAAGGCGGAAGGCACCGACGACGCCGACGACTCCGGAGCCGATGGGTCGCGCCACCGCCGTCGTCGCGGTGGCAAGGGTCGCAGGGGACGCGCTGGTGGCGAAGCCGGCGCCGAAGAGTCCGGGCCCGACAGCAGTGCGACGTCGGACGAGGCCGCAGCCGCATCCACCGACCAGCCGCCCACTGATGCCGAGGCCCCTGACGAGGAAGGCGCGAGCCACCGTCGAACCCGCCGTCGCCGCCGTGGCGCCTCTGGCGACACCGAGGACTCACCCAGCACCACGACCCGTGTCAGGGAACCGCGCCAGCAGCACGATGAGGTCACCGCGATCAAGGGGTCGACCCGGCTGGAGGCCAAGAAGCAGCGTCGTCGTGAGGGCCGTGAATCGGGGCGTCGTCGCACGGTGATCACCGAGGCGGAGTTCCTGGCCCGGCGTGAGAGCGTTGAGCGCGTCATGGTGGTTCGCCACAAGGAGGACCGCACCCAGATCGGCGTTCTCGAGGACGGTGTCCTGGTCGAGCACTACGTGTCCCGCGAGGTCAACGCCTCGATGGCCGGCAACGTCTACCTCGCCCGGATCCAGAACGTCCTGCCGAGCATGGAGGCCGCTTTCGCCGACATCGGCAGGGGCCGCAACGCCGTGCTGTATGCCGGTGAGGTCAACTGGGATGCCGCAGCCCTGGAGAACAACCGTGCCAGGCGGATCGAGAACGCGCTCAGCTCGGGGCAGAGCGTCCTCGTCCAGGTCACGAAGGACCCCATCGGGCACAAGGGCGCCCGGCTGACATCACAGATCTCGTTGCCAGGCCGCTACCTGGTTTACGTGCCGGACGGCAACATGATGGGCATCTCCCGCAAGCTCCCTGACACCGAGCGGGCCCGTCTGAAAAAGATCCTGCGCGAAGTCGTCCCTGACAACGCCGGTGTCATCGTGCGTACGGCGGCCGAGGGTGCCAGCGAGGACGAGCTCCGCGCAGACGTGGCGCGGCTGACGGCCGCGTGGGAAGAGATCAAGAAGAAGAGCAAGAGCGCCAACGCCCCGACACTCTTGCACGGCGAGCCCGACCTCACTGTCCGGGTCATCCGCGACGTGTTCAACGAGGACTTCGCCAGCCTGATCGTCTCCGGCGACCCCGCGTGGGAGACCGTGAACGGATATGTCAACACAGTGGCGCCCGATCTGGCCGACCGGATCCAGAAGTGGACCGGCGAACAGGACCTCTTCACGCACTACCGCGTCAACGAGCAGATTGCCAAGGCCATGGACCGCAAGGTCTGGCTGCCCTCTGGCGGTTCACTGGTCATCGACCGGACCGAGGCGATGACGGTGATCGACGTCAACACCGGCAAGTTCGTCGGCTCGGGTGGCAACCTCGAGGAGACCGTCACCAAGAACAACATCGAGGCGGCCGAGGAGATCGTTCGTCAGCTGCGGCTGCGTGACATCGGCGGCATCATCGTCATCGACTTCATCGACATGGTGCTCGAGAGCAACCGCGACCTCGTCGTGCGCCGGATGCTGGAGTGCCTGGGACGGGACCGGACCAAGCATCAGGTCGCCGAGGTGACCTCGCTGGGTCTGGTGCAGATGACCCGAAAGCGGGTCGGCGGCGGCCTGATCGAGGTCTTCTCGGAGACCTGTGAGCACTGCAACGGCCGTGGCTTCATCATCAGCGCAGACCCGATCGACGAACCTGCAGCAGGCAACGGCTCGAGCGGCGACAACGGTCCCAGCGGCTCAGGCGGCTCGAGCGAAGCCGGTAGCCGCGGGCGTCGTGCGCGGGGGAGCGGCCGCGATACAGCCGTCGCCGCCCCGTCGGAGCCCAAGGTGACGCCAGAGGGGCCCACGCCGGCCCAGATCGCGGCGGCGGCGATCGCTGCTGCTATCCACGCCGCATCCCACCCGGAGTCGGCCGCCCCGGTCAACGAGCAGCCGATCGACCAGCCTCTGGACGTTTCGGTCGACGCGGCCGAGCCCGCTTCTCCTGTCAGGTCGAGGCGCCGGTCCCGGTCGGCGAAGTCGCCTGCTGTCTCGGTTGAGCCCGTTGTCGTGGAGCCCGTTGTCGTGGAGCCCATCGTCGCCCCGCCCGAGCCCGCCACGACTGCCACAGTGCCCCAGGTGGCAACACCTGCGGCGCACGGTCGTCGCAAGCGCGCCCGCGTCATGGCCCCGGCTGGACCTCCCCCCGCAGTCACCGAGGCTCCCGCCAACAGTGAGTTTGATTCATAGGCTGCCGAACACGTAGTCTGACCCCTTGGTGCGCCCACCGTGCCCGTGTCTCCCCGGAGACTATGTGCCGGTTGCCAGAGGCCACCAGCCCCCGAACAAACGTAAGAGAGTGAGCTCAACGTGTACGCGATCGTTCGCGCAGGCGGCCGTCAGGAGAAGGTTTCCGTCGGTGACGTCCTCATCATCGACAAGGTGAAGGGTGAGGCTGGCGACAGCATCGAGCTCACGCCGTTGCTGCTGGTCGATGGATCCACCGTGACCAGTGACGTTGCCAAGCTGGCCAAGGTCAAGGTCACCGCCGAGCTGGTCAAGGCCACCAAGGGTCCCAAGATCACCATCATGAAGTTCAAGAACAAGACGAACTCCCGCAAACGTCAGGGCCACCGTCAGCACTCGACCCAGATCCGGGTCACCGCGATCGACGCCTGAGACACGGTCGTTCTCGAACTCTGACAAGCCCAAGAACCTAAGGCAGGCACTGACATGGCACACAAAAAGGGTGCATCCTCCACCCGAAACGGGCGCGACTCCAACTCCCAGTTCCTGGGCGTCAAGCGTTTCGGCGGCCAGGCCGTCAACGCCGGCGAGATCCTCGTCCGCCAGCGTGGCACCCACTTCCACCCCGGTGACGGCGTGGGCCGTGGAGGGGACGACACGCTCTTCGCTCTGGTCGCAGGCGCGGTGAAGTTCGGCAAGAAGCGCGGACGCAAGACGGTCAACATCGTTGAGCCGGCTGCTTCCACCGAATCGGCCTGACCCCAGCCACAGCACCAGCTTCATGGCGAACTTTGTTGACCACGTCCTGCTTCACGTCTCCGCCGGCGATGGGGGCCACGGCGTTGCGTCGGTTCGACGCGAGAAGTTCAAACCGCTCGGGGGACCTGACGGCGGGAATGGTGGGCGCGGCGGCAACGTCACCCTGCTTGTCGACCCGCAGTCGACCACCCTGCTGGACTACCATCACAGCCCGCACCGCAAGGCCACGAATGGTCAGCCCGGCGGCGGCGACGACGCCAATGGCGCCGACGGAGACGACCTGATCCTTCCGGTGCCTGCTGGGACGGTCGTCAAGGGCACCGACGGTGAGGTCATCGTCGACCTGGTGACCCAGGGTGAGACGTTCGTGATTGCCCGCGGCGGTCGAGGGGGCCTGGGTAACCGGGCGCTTTCCTCACGGGCGCGCAAGGCTCCAGGCTTCGCTCTGCTCGGCGACGCCGGCGAGTCCCTTGAGATCGTGCTCGAGCTGAAGTCCCTGGCCGATGTGGCACTGATCGGCTACCCGTCGGCCGGCAAGTCCAGCCTGGTCTCGGTCCTGAGTGCGGCCCGGCCCAAGATCGCCGACTACCCGTTCACCACGCTGGTCCCCAACCTCGGTGTCGTGATCGCCGGCGACCAGCGTTTCACCGTGGCTGATGTGCCCGGTCTGATCCCGGGCGCGAGCGAAGGCAAAGGCCTCGGCCTGGAGTTCCTGCGGCATGTGGAGCGCTGTTCGGTCCTGGTCCACGTCATCGACTGCGCCACCCTGGACCCTGGCCGTGATCCCCTCAGTGACCTCGACTCGATCGAGACGGAGCTCTCGCAGTATGTCGCCGACGAGTCCCTGGGGGGTCGTCCACTCTCCGAGCGCACCCGGATCGTGGTGCTGAACAAGTCCGACGTGACCGAGGCTCGCGAGCTCGCCGAGATGGTCAAGCCTGACCTCGAAGCCCGCGGAATAGAGGTGTTCATCGTCTCTGCCGTCGCCCGCACCGGGCTCAAGGAGCTGTCGTTCTCGATGGCGAAGCACGTCCTCGCGGCCCGCGCGGCGCTTGCGGAGATCAAGATCCCGCGCATCGTGCTGCGTCCCAAGGCGGTGGACGACAGCGGCTTCGTCGTGAAGAAAGAGAAGACCCCCGAGGGCGAGATCTTCCGGGTGATCGGTGACAAGCCCAGGCGTTGGGTTGACCAGACCGACTTCTCCAACGACGAAGCGGTGGGCTACCTCGCGGACCGGCTGGCCAGGGCAGGGGTCGAGAAGGCCCTGTTCAAGGCGGGTGCCGTGGCAGGTGCCACGGTGGTCATCGGCGCAGCCGACAATGCCGTCGTGTTCGACTGGGAGCCCACCATGGCCGCCGGCGCAGAGCTGCTCACCGGGCCCCGGGGCAGCGACGTGCGCCTGGACAACATGCACCGCCCCACCCGCGAAGAGAAGCGGACCGACTACGCGGACCGACGCGCCGCCAAGACCGCCGCCCGCGATCAGCTCCAGGCTGAGCGCAAGGCAGGGCACTGGGCGACGGCGGCCGACCACGCCGCCGGTGAGATGGAGCAGGAAGACTGACGCGTTTTCACTAGACTGCGCGCGTGCCCACGCCTCATCACGCTGACCTTCGCAGCGCCCAGCGCCTTGTCGTCAAGGTCGGCTCGAGCTCGCTGACCACTCCTGACGGCGCACTGGACCACTCGAGGCTGGGCAAGCTGGTCGATGTGATCGCCGCGCGCCGGCGCCTCGGCACCCAGATCGTCCTGGTCTCCTCGGGCGCCATCGCAGCCGGCATCACACCCCTGGGACTGCTCCGGCGTCCGCGTGATCTGGCCACGCAGCAGGCAGCAGCCAGCGTCGGTCAGGGGGCCCTCGTCGCGGCATACAGCCTCGCGTTCGCGGCCCACGACCTCACCGTCGGTCAGGTCCTGTTGACTTCGGACGACGTCACTCGTCGTTCGCACTATGCCAATGCCCGACGGACCCTGGACCGGCTCCTGGACCTCGGCGTCGTCCCCGTGGTCAACGAGAACGACACGGTCGCCACACACGAGATCCGTTTCGGGGACAACGACCGCCTCGCGGCGCTCGTGGCCCATCTCGTGCACGCCGATGCGCTGGTCCTGCTCTCGGACGTCGATGCGCTGTATGACGGGCCCCCGTCCCGGGCGGGCACCTCGCGAATTCCGTTGGTGTGGGGGGCTGATGACCTCAACAACGTCAAGATCCGTGGCTCCGGCTCCGGCGTTGGCACAGGCGGGATGGCCACCAAGATCGAGGCTGCAGCGATCGCCACCGGCGCAGGCATCACCACGATGTTGACCTCGACCCAGCAGGCGGCTCAGGCGCTGGCGGGCGAGGACGTCGGCACCCTTTTCGCGCCTACCGGTTCCCGAAGGGCCAGCCGCCTGCTCTGGCTCGCGCATGCCACGACTGCCCGGGGCCGGTTGATCCTCGACGATGGAGCAGTTGCTGCCGTGGTCCAACGACGCAAGTCGCTGCTACCGGCGGGGATCCTTGGTGTCGAGGGTCAGTTCGGCGACGGTGATCCCGTGGACCTGTGCGACCCGGCCGGTCGCGCCGTCGCCCGTGGACTGGTCAACTACGACTCCACCGAGCTGCCGGGGCTGCTGGGGCGAAGCACGCACGACCTGGCTCGCGAGCTCGGGCCGTCCTTCGAGCGCGAGGTTGTCCATCGGGACGACCTCGTTCTGCTCTGAAGCCCTTTAGTCTGGACCCATGGCCGAATCGATCGATCCCGAGATCACCGCACACGTCGCCGCGCTGGCCGGTGCGGCCCGCCGGGCCTCGCGCCGCCTCGGGCTGCTCTCGCGGGCCGACAAGGACGCGGCGCTGCGTGCGATGGCCGATGCCCTCGACTCTGCCTCGGCCGAGATCATCGCGGCCAACAACGAGGACGTTGCGCGGGGGCGGGCCGAGGGACTGGCAGAGGGACTGATCGACCGGCTCCGGCTGGACGAGGCCCGGGTCGGTGCAGTGGCGGAGGCGTTGCGGGACATCGCCGCGCTGCCAGACCCGGTCGGGGAGGTCGTCCGCGGATCGACGCTGGCCAACGGACTGCAGATTCGCCAGCTGCGGGTGCCGATGGGTGTCGTCGCCATGATCTACGAGGCTCGCCCGAACGTGACGGTCGATGCGGCCGGCCTGGCACTCAAGAGCGGCAACGCCGTGATTCTTCGCGGGGGCGCCGCGGCCGGCGCGAGCAACCGTGCCCTCGTGAGAGTGCTGCGCACCGCGCTGGAGGCCCAGGGTCTCCCAGCCGACGCGGTCTCGCTGTTGGACGAGGGCGGCCGCGACGCCGTCCGCGCGCTGATGACGGCACGCGGCCTGGTCGACGTGCTCATCCCGCGGGGCGGTGCCGATCTGATCCAGACGGTCGTGCGCGAGTCGACGGTGCCGGTCATCGAGACGGGCGTGGGCAACTGCCACGTCTACGTCGACGCTGCAGCGGACCTCGACAAGGCGCTGGCCATCACGGTCAACTCCAAGACCCACCGGATCAGCGTCTGCAACGCCGCCGAGTCCCTGCTCGTCCATCGCAGTATCGCCGCCGCGTTCCTGCCCAAGGTCCTCGCGCAGCTGGGCTCGGAAGGGGTCACGGTCCACGGCGACGCCGAGCTCGAGCCCTTCGCACGTGAGGCCGGCACGGCATACACCCTGGCCACGGACGAGGACTTCGGCCGTGAGTACCTCTCGCTGGACATCAGCGCACGGATCGTCGACTCGCTGGACGAGGCGCTGGCCCATGTTCAGCAGTACGGCACCGGCCACACCGAGGCCATCGTGACCGAGGACCGCGGGGCGGCCCGTCGCTGGACCGCGGAGGTGGATGCGGCGGCGGTCATGGTCAACGCCTCGACGCGCTTCACAGATGGCGGCGAGTTCGGGTTCGGCGCAGAAATAGGGATCTCCACCCAGAAGCTGCACGCGCGGGGACCGATGGGTCTGGCAGAGCTCACCACCACCAAGTGGGTCGTCGAGGGCGACGGCCAGATCCGCTACTGAAGGCCGGCTCACCGGCTAGGCTGTGCCCATGTTGTTCATGTCCGCAGCCGCCACGCTGGCCACCGCAGATGCGCTGAAGCCACGCGTGCTGCCTATGTCCACGTGGGCCTACGGTGGCATCGCCCTTGCTGCCTTCCTCGCCCTCTTGGGGGTGCTGTGGACCTTTCGCAACACCGCCGCCAAGTACGACAAGCCCGGCCCCGGGGCGGGGCGCTGACCAGGCGCGTCGGCGTCATGGGTGGGACCTTCGATCCCATCCATCATGGCCACCTCGTGGCCGCAAGCGAGGTTCAGGCGCTGTACGACCTCGACGAGGTCGTGTTCGTGCCGACCGGGGAGCCGTGGCAGAAGGACTCTGTTCCGGTGTCGCCGGCCGAACATCGCTACCTGATGACCGTCATCGCCACAGCCTCCAACCCGCGCTTCACCGTGAGCCGCGTCGACCTCGACCGGACCGGTCCGACGTACACCATCGACACGCTGCGTGATCTGCGCGCACAGCGCCCGGGCGCCGAGCTGTTCTTCATCACCGGTGCCGACGCATTGGCACAGATCCTGTCGTGGAAGGACATCGACGAGCTGTGGGAGCTTGCCCACTTCATCGGGGTGACCCGGCCGGGTCATGTCCTCAGCGACATCGGCCTGCCCGTGGACCGGGTTACCCTTCAGGAGATCCCCGCCATGGCGATCAGCTCCACCAACTGTCGTGCTCGGGTCCTTGAGGGTGCACCCGTCTGGTACCTCGTGCCAGACGGAGTCGCGCAGTACATCGCCAAGCACGGGCTCTATCGGCCCCATCCAGCGCCCACATGACCAGCAGCACCCAACCACCAGGAGGACCGCGTGGCTGCCACGCAACATGCCATTGATCTCGCCAAGGCTGCCGCCGTGGCCGCGGAGGACAAGCTGGCCACGAAGATCGTCGCGCTCGACGTCAGTGAACAGCTCGCGCTGACCGATATCTTCGTGCTCGCATCGGCTCCCAACGACCGCCAGGTCAATGCCATCGTCGACGGCGTCGAGGACAAGCTTCGCGAGCTGGGCGTCAAGCCGGTGCGTCGTGAGGGCGAGCGCGACGGTCGGTGGGTCCTGCTCGACTTCTCCGACATCGTGGTGCACGTCCAGCACGAGGAGGAGCGGGCCTACTACCAGCTCGAGCGGCTCTGGAAGGACTGCCCGGCCATCGACCTCACGCACTGATGGCTGCGAAAGAAGGGGCACGGACGCTGATCGTCTGGCGTCATGGCGAGACCGACCACAACGCCGAAGGCATCTGGCAGGGTCAGCTCGACACCGCGCTGTCCGACAAGGGCCGCGAGCAGGCGGCGGCAGCGGCGCTCACGCTCGCGGCATACAGCCCCTCGGTCATCGTCAGCAGCGACCTCCAGCGCGCGGCGGACACCGCACGCACACTCGCCTCTCTTGTGGGGCTGGAGGTGCGTTATGACGAGCGGCTGCGTGAGATCCACGCCGGCCAGTGGCAGGGGATGACCGCTGGCGACGTGGCCGAGCGGTTCCCCGAGGAGCAGGCGGCGCTCGCCGCGGGTGACGACATCCCCCGCGGCGGCGACGGTGAGAGTCTGAGCCAGGTTGCCGAGCGCACCCGGGCCGCGGTCGACGAGCTCCTGGCGGATCTTGGGCCGGGGGAGTGCGCTGTCATCGCCACACATGGAGTCTCCGGCCGCGCCGTCGTGGCGTCGATGGTGGGACTGGACCAGCACCTCGCATGGCAGTCGATCGCCGGACTGCACAACTGCCATTGGGCCGAGCTGAGTGAATATACCGCCGGATGGCGGATCGCAGCCTGGAACGTCGGACCTGATCCGGCCTGAGCCTGCCGATTTGGTGAATCACGGGGGGTGGCCGATAAACTCACCCGGTCCCCACCACGGGGCACGCGCGCGAGCGATCGTGCGGGGCTGTGGCGCAGCTGGTAGCGCACCTCCATGGCATGGAGGGGGTCAGGGGTTCGAATCCCCTCAGCTCCAC
>DATCQG010000213.1:0-4531 GCA_036569625.1 Dermatophilaceae bacterium
TCTGGTCGACGTCCTCGTCGCCGGTGGCCTCCGCGCCCGGCTCGAGACGCTGGTCGTCCTCGATGTAGGGCAGGACGTCGCCGGCGCCAAGGTCGCCGGGGGCCAGCCGCTGGTCGTACGGAAGCCACTCGGGGGAGAGCAGCGCATCGTCACCCGGCATCAGGTTGGTCTCGCAGATCGTGGCCTTCTTGCCGCGCGGCACGCGGGCGACGCTGATCGCCCAGCGCCACCCCGGGTATGCCGTCGCGGTACATGCGAAGTAGTGGGTTGCGAGGCGCTCCTCGTCCATCACGGCACCGAGGTGCTCACCGACGGTGCCCGGCTCGGCGATGCTCTCGGCAGCCTCACGGGCCGCCTCGATCGCGGCGAACAGGATCGCGTCGGTCTTGATCTTCATCGCGTCAGGCGCCCATCTCGAGCTGACCGGCAACACCGTGAAGCACCTTGGCGACCTTGGCCGCTGTGGCCTTGTCGGGGTACTTGCCACGGCGCAGAGTGGTGGAGACGCTGTCGAGGAGCTTGATGACGTCCTCGATGATGACGGTCAGGTCCTCAGGAGACGTGCGGTTCTTGGCTGCGACGGAGGCGGCGACCGACGGTGTGGGGTCGAGAACACGAACCGACAGCGCCTGCGCGCCGCGCCGGCCCTGGACGACGCCGAACTCGACCCGGGTGCCGCCCTTGAGCGTCGTGATGCCCTGGGGCAACGCGTCCGCGTGCAGGAACACGTCAGCGCCCTCGTCGTCGCTGAGGAAGCCGAAGCCCTTCTCGGCGTCGTACCACTTGACCTTGCCTGTAGGCACAGCCCACCTCTTGCTCGTATGTCGGCCGCTGTCACATGCGGGCAGGGCGCGATGACGCACGTTGCGCTGGTCCCAAGGCTAACCGGTAGCGCCAAGGGGTTTCGCCAGGCACCCGGTCAGCACGACCAAATACCGGCTCTGGGCGAACAAACCGTTTGAGGACGGTCCCTGGCCTTCGCCATACTGGGCCCGGTGACCGCCCCCGCACACGACCGCCCGTCATTGGCGTCCTTCTGGAGCGACCTGCCGCGCGAGGGCAAGTTCCTGCTGTCCACGGTGGCCGTCGAGACGCTGGGCACAGGGCTGGTCCTGCCCTTCGGCTTCATCTACCTCCACGAGGTGCGCGAGTTCACCATCCAGAGCGCAGGCAGCCTGCTTGCCGTTCCTGCCATCGTCGGCATGGCCGTCGTCGGACCGGCCGGGGCCATGATCGACCGACTGGGCGCCCGCCGGATCATCCTCGCCGGCATGACGGCCCAGATGCTGGGCAACGTCCTGCTCGCGTTCTCCTCCACGCCGCTGATGGCCGCATGGGCCCTGGGTCTGCTCGGCGCCGCGGGCGGCGTCTTCTGGCCGGGCTTCAATGCCATGATCGGCGCAGTGATCCCCTCAGGCATCCGGCAGCGCTACTTCGGGATCAACTTCACCCTGGTCAACCTGGGCATCGGCATCGGGGGCCTGGTGGCAGGTTCCATCGTCGACGTCCATCGTCCGGGGACGTTCGTCGCCATCTACCTGGGCAACGCGCTCAGCTTCCTGGCGCCCCTGGCTGTTCTTCTCGGGCCCCTTCGGCACGTGAGTGGCAAGGTCGAGCGACCGGTCAGCGAGCAGGACGGCATACCCGTTCGGACCTCGTACCTGGACATCCTGCGGGACAAAGCCATGCTGCCCGTGGTCGCGCTGACCTTCCTGTCCGCTTTCGTGGGCTACGCGCAGTCCGAGGCCGGCTTCACCGCGTATGCGCGGCTGGTCGGGCAGGTCTCGACACGGACCATCGCCTATGCCTTCGCCGCCAACACCGCGACCATCGTGCTGCTCCAGCTCCTGGTGCTGCAACGGATCGAGGGCCGTCGCCGCACCCGGGTGATCCTCGTCCTGTCGGCGCTGTGGTCGGTGTCCTGGCTGATGACCGGCCTCTCCGGCCTGTTGCCGGGTAGCGGAACGGCGGCCGCCCTGGTCATCGGCGGCAGCGCCGTGTTCGCGCTGGGAGAGACCCTCCTCCAGCCGACCATCCCTGCGATCACCAACGACCTGTCGCCAGATCATCTACGCGGGCGCTACAACGCGGTGATGGCGGGTGCCTTCCAGCTTGCGGCCGTCACCGGGCCGGTGGTGGCAGGGGTGATGCTCGGCGCCCGCTTCAACGTGGCCTTCATCGGCATGCTGATCCTGGGCTGCGCGGTGATGTCGCTCATCGCGCTCGCGGTCGAGCGCCGGATCCCCGCCCGGGCCAACGGCATCAGGACTCCGGCGGCGGCGCTCAGCGGGGTGTGATCCCCCACGAAGCTGTGAACTCCTGCCCGGGCTCCAGGACGAGCAGCCCGTCGCCCGAGTTGAAGGCGTCCGGCGCGCAGGTCATCGGTTCCACGGCGATGCCGCTGCTGCGCCGGGCGCCGTTTGGCAGCGAGTCCCCGGTGAAGACCTGCAACCACGGGTATGCCGTGGCGTCCGCCCACACCGTGACGGCACGGCCGGATTGCGCGTGGACGAGGGTGACCCGCCACCGGCCGTCGGCGTCTGCAACAACGTTCGTGAAGGCGGTGTCGAGCGCTGTCTCTCCCAGCGGCCTCGGCTTGCGGAAGTCCCGATCGGTTCCGTCCACGACGGCAGTCCCCTTGGGCAGCAGCCGATCGTCCACCTCGAGCAGAGAACCCGCGGGTATGCCGAGCTCCACCTCGTCCACGCGCTCTTCACCGACGCTGAGGAAGGGGTGGGCACCGAAGCCGAACGGTGCGGCGCCGGAACCGACATTGACGGCGCGCGGCGTCACGACCAGGCCTTCGTCGGTCAGGGCGTAGGTGACGAAGAGATCCAGGCTCCATTCCCACCCCTGTTGCGGGGGCAGCCGGCATACGAGGGTGATCGTGTCCTTCTCTTGCGGGATTCGCGTCAGAGGCGACCATCTGGCCCACCTCACCAGGCCGTGGATCGCGTTGGCGCGCTCCGGCTCGGTGAGGGCAAGCTGGTGACTCTGGCCGGAGATGGAGTACTTGCCGTCCCGGATCCGGTTGGGCCACGGCATCAGCAGCTGACCTCGGCCGGCCGAGCACTTGGCGTCCGGCTGATATCCGGCGACAACGTCGCAACCGCGGAAGGTGTAGGTGCGGACGCCGCCGCCCACCTGCACGACGACCGCTTCATGGTCTCCGTGCCGGATGGTCCACTGCTCTCCGCTGGGGAGGGCTTTGCCGGGGGTCATATGAGGAGAGAGGGCGGCGGGCTAGTGGTGTGTCTCGTCATTGACTGACCGCTTGGTCGAGCGCGACTCGGCCGCGGCGGACTTTGGTCAGGATGGATTCTGCTGTGGCGGTCCAGACGAGGGGTTTGGGCTCATCGTTGTGAACCTCCATGTACTTCTCGATCGCGGCGATCAGATCGGGCACGGAGTGGAAGACCCCTCGACGGATGGCCTTGTCGGTCAACTCACGGAACCACCGCTCGACCAGGTTCAGCCAGGACGAGGAGGTCGGGGTGAAATGCAGGTGGAACCGGGGATGCTTGGCGAGCCAGGCCTTCACGTTCTTGTGCTTGTGGGTGGCGTAGTTGTCCAGAATCATATGAACCGCAACGCCTTTGGGCACTTCCTTGTCTACTGTGCGCAAGAACTTTAGGAACTCTTCGTGGCGGTGCTTGTCCATGCACGAGCCGATCACGGTGCCATCCAGGGCGTTGAGTGCGGCGAACAACGTGGTGGTGCCGTTCCTCTTGTAGTCGCTGGTAGTCGTGCCCGCCCGGCCCTTGGTCATCGGCAACGAAGCCTGGGTGCGATCGAGCGCCTGGATCGAGGTCTTCTCGTCCATGCACAACACCACCGCCTGCTCCGGCGGGTTCAGGTAGAGCCCGACGACGTCGATGAGCTTCTCCTCGAAGGCCGGGTCGTTGGAGAGCTTGAACGTCTTGACCAGGTGCGGCTTGAGGCCACGCCCGGACCAGATCCTCTGCACGGTGGCAGGACTAACGCCGACGGCTTTGGCCATCGACCGGCAGCTCCAGTGCGTTGCACCGGCAGGCTTTTCGTGCTGAGTCAGACGCACGATCTCCTCAACCTTCTCCGCCGAGATCCCCGGTTTGCGGCCACGACCGTGCCGCACTTGGCCGAACTTGGCCAACCCTTCAGCGGCGAACCTGGCCCGCCACGACCGGACCGTGACCGGGGTGACGCCAACGCTCGCGGCGATCTGGGAGTTGGCCACACCTTCAGCGGCCATCAACAGCACCTTGGCCCGCTGCACCTCACGATGGGCCGCGGTCGAAGTCCGGGCCAGGACCATCAACGACTCACGCTGACCGGCAGACATGACCAAAGGGGCTGCAGCCTTGTTCATGCAGACAGCCTACCAACAAAAGGCTATTTATTTTGGAGACACACCACTAGCTATTTTGTTTTGCGCCTGAGACGTTCCTCGCGGAACACGGGATGGTCAACCCTTGCAAGGCAATTGTTAGCATTCCGAAGCGAATTGATACGGGCAATCTCAATTGATACGGGCAATCTCACACTCCGAATT
>DATCQG010000214.1:0-10103 GCA_036569625.1 Dermatophilaceae bacterium
CTGATCGGCGCATTCAGGTTCTCGCCGGGATTTGGCAAGACGCTGTCACGGTTGGTACGCCACGGGATCGGCGTCCACCACGCCGGGATGCTTCCCAAGTACCGGCGCCTCGTCGAGCAGCTGGCGCAGGCGGGCCTGCTCAAGGTCATCTGTGGAACCGACACCCTCGGCGTCGGCATCAATGTGCCGATCCGCACGGTGGTCATGACCGGCTTGGCCAAGTTCGACGGCTCACGCCAGCGCTTGCTGAAGGCCCGGGAGTTCCACCAGATCGCCGGGCGCGCGGGTCGGGCCGGCTATGACACCTCCGGAGCGGTGGTGGTGCAGGCCCCCGAGCATGACGTCGAGAACGCCAGGTCGGTGGCCAAAGCGGGGGACGACCCGAAGAAGCTGCGCAAGATCCAGCGCAAGAAGCCGGCCGAGGGGTTCGTCAGCTGGAACGAGGCGACCTTCCAGAAGCTGGTCGCGGCAGAGCCCGAGCCGCTGGTCTCGCGGATGCGGGTCAGTCACTCGATGTTGCTCAATGTCATTGCGCGAGAGGGTGATCCGTTCGACTCGATGCGTAAGCTCTTGCGTGACAACCATGAGGACCCGCGCAGGCAGGCCCGGCTTTCCTTGCGGGCGATCGAGATCTACCGGACCTTGCTGAGCGCTGGGGTGGTGGAGCGGTTGGAACCACCTGACGAGACCGGTCGCACCATGCGGGTGACCGAGGACCTGCAGTTCGGCTTCGCTCTCAACCAGCCGCTCTCGACCTTTGCCCTTGCCACGTTCGACGTCCTCGATCGCGAGTCGCCGACATACACGCTGGACATGCTCTCCATCCTGGAAGCCACCCTCGAGGACCCGCGACCGGTGCTTTCCGCCCAGCGGTTCAAGGCCAAGGGCGAGGCTGTCGCCTGGATGAAGGCCGACGGCATCGAGTACGACGAGCGGATGGAGCTGCTCGAGGACATCACCTATCCCCAACCTCTGATCGAGCTGCTCGAGGCCACGTATGAGCTTTATCGCCAGGGGCATCCGTGGATCGCCGAGACCGAGCTGTCGCCCAAGTCCGTGGCCAGGGACATGTTCGAGAGGGCGATGACCTTCGGCGAGTTCGTCGCGTTCTACGGGCTGACGCGTTCCGAGGGGTTGGTGCTGCGCTACCTGTCCGATGCCTACAAGGCGCTGCGCCAGACCGTCCCCGACAATGCAAAGACCGAGGAGCTCATCGACCTGATCGAGTGGCTCGGCGAGGTCGTGCGCCAGACCGACTCGAGCCTGCTCGATGAGTGGGAGCAGCTCACCGACCCGGGCGATCCTGAGGTGGAGATCACCCCGAGCTCCCTTGCGGCACAGCCGAAACCGATCACCACGAACGAGCGCGCGTTTCGCGTCCTCGTCCGCAATGCGATGTTCCGGCGGGTGCAGCTGGCCTCCCTGCGGCGGTGGATCGACCTCGGAGAGATGGACCCGGATTTCGGACAGGACGCATGGGAGGACGGAATCCAGGCCTACTTCGACGAGCACGACTCGATGGGCACCGGCCCGGACGCTCGGGGTCCGCAGATGCTGCAGCTCGCCAAGGAGCCCGGGCGGTGGCTGGTTCGCCAGGTCATTGACGACCCCGAGGGCGACCACGACTGGGCCATCACCGCAGTCATCGACCTGACGGCCTCCGACGAGGCAGGCGAGGCCGTCGTGACGGTCACCGGCCTCGAGTCCTTGTGAACGGCTATGGCAGGAAGACTCGATGCCTGACGTCTGCTGTTGACGCCCGCATTTGCCTGCAGATCGTGCGAAAATCGGCAGATGGCAGAGCGCAGCGATGGACGGGCGAGTCCTCGGCGACCCGCGTTCTTCACCCCTGTGTCGATGGACTCGCGGGGTGGGACGGAGTCCCTTGACCCCGCCCGCGTCACCGAGGTCGCGCACGAGACTGCCGCCGTTATCGTCAGGACTGGCAGGGCCGCTCACGATCCGGAGCTGACTTCCAAGCTCGTCGCACTGGTCGATGACCTCGGGCTGTCCACCATCGCCGAGCTTTGGGCCGACCGTCCCGCGCGCAGTCTGCCGGGGGCGTTGTGGCGTCTCTACGTTCTGCGCGAATGGGTGCGCCGCGACCCTCTCGGTGCGAGCGCGGACTACGCGGCCGGCATACGGTATGCCGACGTCCCACATGTCGTGGCGGGCGTCGCTGAGCCGCCCGGGCCGGCCGAGATACAGGAGCTCGCCGACGCCATCCTGACGGGTGTCTTCGAGGGGGACCTGGCAATCGCGTTGCAGCGGGCCTCGTCGTTCTGCAGGGTCGTCGCGGCCGGTCGCGCCCAGCGGGCCAACGACGCCGACGCCAACGGCGCCGAGGCCATGGACCCCCAGTGGGGCTCGGCTCACACCCGGCGTGCGGCCTCGCTGTTGACCACCGCTGATGACCTCGAGGTGTGTGCGCGACTGTGGGGTCAGGACGACCTTCTTTGAGTTTCCGGCCACATCGACCTCCTCTGGCGGGTTACAGTTTTGTTGCGTCGGGCCGCGGTAGCCCCGGGTCCCAAATCAAGCCGCTACGAGCGGCCACGTGCCGTGAGGCGCTCCCGGCCCGACGCGGCAACATCTCGGCTGAGCTGGGTCCCCTGGAGAAGGTCGTCACCGGCGATTGTCGCCAATTGATGGAGCCGGGGACCGCAAGCACGTAGATTGGGAACATGGCGGCAGCCGAAGGCCAAAGTGGCAACCTCACAGATGATGACCTCCAGTCAGAGATTGAGCTGGTGGGTGATCTCGTGGTGGCGGCTACTTCCAGCGACGGGCCGATGCGCCAGGAAGAGATAGACCGGCTCCTCGGTGTCCGTCCTCACGGGGACAAGGCCAAACCCAAGGCCAAAGCCAAACCCAAGGCCAAACCCAAGGCCAAAGCCAAGGCCAAAGCCAAGGCCAAGGCCAAACCTGGAGCCGAGCCCGAGCGCTGACAAGACGGTTGGCACGCGGTTAGACTGTGCCGCGATCACCGGGCGGCTGCGAGGGTGCAGGTGAGGGGCTCTAGCATCGGGTACGGCCACCTCCCCGATAACCGGAGTCTCCCGTGGGTTTTCGCGTCACGCCACACAACTCCTCCTTCTATGACCTGTTTGCCACGTCCGCCAGCCACCTCGTGGACGGCGCTCGCGAGCTGACCAAGCTGCTCGGGGCCGAGCGCTCCGAGCGTGAGGCTGTCGCTTCCCGGATGCGAGACCTGGAGCACGCCGCCGACGAGTCCACTCACGCCATCATGCGGATGGTGAACTCGTCGTTCATCACGCCGTTCGACCGCGAGGACATCTACCGGCTGGCGTCCAACCTCGATGACTGCATGGATCTGATGGAAGCCGCGGCCGACCTGATCGTGCTCTACCGCATCGGTGACCTGCCCGACGGGATCTCGGCTCAGGTCGAGGTTCTGGCCCGGATGGCCGAGCTGACCGCTGAGGCGATGCCGCGGCTGCGCTCGATGCGCAACCTCTCGGAGTACTGGATCGAGATCAACCGCCTCGAGAACCAGGCCGACCACATCTACCGAGAGCTGCTGGCCGAGCTGTTCAACAATGGCGCTGACGCCATCAACGTGCTCAAGCTCAAGGAGGTTACCGACCAGCTCGAGGCTGCCGCGGACGCGTTCGAGACCGTGGCGAACCAGGTCGAGAGCATCGCCGTCAAGGAGTCCTGACCCCTCGTGGACTGGCTGCCCGTCACCGTCGTCATTGCCTTGGCGATGGGGTTCAACTACACCAATGGTTTTCACGACGCAGCCAACGCGATTGCGACATCGATTTCCACCCGCGCATTGACGCCTCGGATCGCGCTCGGCATGGCCGCGGTGTTCAACCTCCTCGGGGCCTTTATCGGCACCAAGGTCGCCACCACGGTCGGCAAGGGCATTATCGCCCCACCGAACGGTGCCGCCGGTCTGCTCATTGTTGGTTCGGCGCTGGTCGGTGCCATCACCTGGAACCTGCTGACCTGGTGGCTGGGTCTGCCGTCGTCGTCGTCGCACGCGTTGTTCGGCGGGTTGGGCGGAGCGGCGCTGGCCGGTGGGGCTCCGGTGCTCTGGCATGGAATTCTGGAGAAGATCATCATCCCGATGGTCCTCTCGCCGGTGATCGGGCTGATCCTGGGCTACATCGTGATGACCATCATCCTGTGGCTCTTTCGTCGCACGAATCCGGGCCGCACTGCTCGCGGTTTCCGCTACGCGCAGACCTTCTCGGCGGCGGCGATGGCACTCGGTCACGGCCTCCAGGACGCTGGCAAGACGATGGGCATCGTGGTCCTGGCTCTGACCCTGGGCGGCTATCAGCACGACTCCTCTATCCCCAACTGGGTCAAGATCTCCACCGCGCTGGTCATCAGCGCGGGGACGTATTCCGGCGGGTGGCGGATCATGCGGACGCTGGGCCGCAAGATCATTCACCTGGACCCGCCCCAGGGCTTCGCCGCAGAGGCCTCGGCCGCATCGATCCTGTATGTCGCTGGCCTGACCTTCGGCGCCCCCATCTCGACCACACACACCATCACCTCGACGATCATGGGCGTCGGCGCGACCAAGCGACTGTCCGCGGTCCGCTGGGGCATGGCCCAGAACATCGTTGTCGGCTGGGTGCTGACCTTCCCCGGTGCCGGTCTCGTGGCCGCCCTCGCCTACACGGTGACGATCCCCTTCCACTGACCGCCCGACCCCTTTGCCCGCGTCGGGTGCAGGGGCCATCTGCCGCGTTTGGCTGGAAGATGGCCCTTGTCAGAGGTTGCGCGGGGCCATCTGCCGCGTTTGGCTGGAAGATGGCCCTTGTCAGGCGATGCGCCGGACGGAGGTGCAAACGGGTCAGCCGAAGCGGCCGGAGATGTAGTCCTCGGTGGCTCGCTGCGTCGGGTTGCTGAAGATCTTCTGCGTGTCGTCCATCTCGATCAGGCGCCCGGGCTCGCCGGTTGCCGTCAGGTTGAAGAATGCCGTCCGGTCCGAAACGCGAGCGGCCTGCTGCATGTTGTGCGTCACGATCACGACCGTGTACTTGCTCTTCAGGTCGGAGATCAGGTCCTCTATGGCCAGCGTCGAGATCGGGTCCAGAGCGGAACAGGGCTCGTCCATCAGCAGCACCTGGGGCTCGACGGCGATGGCTCGGGCGATGCACAGCCGCTGCTGCTGACCGCCGGACAGCCCGGCGCCGGGCTTGTTCAGCCGGTCCTTGACCTCTTTCCACAGGTTCGCGCTTCGCAGCGCGGCCTCGACCTTCTCGCCCAGCTCCTGCTTGTTCTTCAGGCCGTTGAGCCGCAACCCGGCCGCCACGTTGTCCGCGATCGACATGGTGGGAAAGGGGTTCGGCCGCTGGAACACCATGCCAACGGTGCGCCGAACGGCCACGGGGTCGACGCTAGCGGCATACAGATCGACGTCGTCGAGGCGCACTGACCCCTCGACCCGCCCGCCGGGGATGACCTCGTGCATGCGGTTCAGCGTCCGCAGCAGCGTCGACTTGCCGCAGCCGGACGGGCCGATGAAGGCC
Source organism: Dermatophilaceae bacterium (assembly GCA_036569625.1). GTDB lineage: Bacteria > Actinomycetota > Actinomycetes > Actinomycetales > Dermatophilaceae > UBA4719. The sequence goes on from DATCQG010000214.1 coordinate 5,514, forward strand.
GTCACCGAGCGAGGCTCAACCGTCATCGAAACGTCCTCGACCGCCTTGAAGGTGCCGTAGTAGGCGTTGAGGTCCTTGACGTCGATGCGCTTGGCCATGTGGTGTTGTGGTCCTCCGTGAGTGGGCTGAGGAAAGTGTATGTATGCCGGGTGGCCCGGTCAGCCCTGAGGGGATGATCGGGTGGCCGCTCAGCCCTTGGGCCTGCCGAGATAGGCGATGAGACGTCCGGCGACGTTCAACAGCAGGATCAGCATGATCAGGGTTGCCGCCGCCCCCCAGACCCGGTCGAGCGCTGGTTGCAACACCTCGGTGCGGTCCTGGTTGATCATGGTCGGCAGGGTCGGCATGAGCCCGCCGAACAGGTTGGTGGCGATGTTCTTGGTGTATGGCCCCAGGATCAGCAGCGGCGCAGTCTCACCCATGACCCGCGCCAGGCCGAGCAGGACACCCGTGATGATGCCGGAGAAGGCCGTCGGCAGGACGATCCGCACGACCGTCTTCCACTTGGGGACCCCCAGGGCGTACGAAGCCTCGCGCAGCTCGTTCGGCACCAGCTTGAGCATCTCTTCGGTCGATCTCACGACGACAGGGATCATCAGCAGCACCAGGGCCAGGCACACCGCGAAGCCCACACGCTGGAACCCGAACGCCGTGACCCAGACGGCGTAGATGAACAGCGCCGCGACGATCGAGGGGATGCCGGTGAGGATGTCGACCATGAAGCTGACCGCCCTGGCGAGACGTCCGCGGCCGAACTCCACGAGGTAGATGGCCGTCATCACCCCGATCGGAACGGCGATCAAAGCTGTGACCAACCCCTGTATGACGGTGCCCTGGATCGCGTGCACCGCTCCGCCGCCCACGACCCGGTTGGTGATCCCCCGTTGGGAGTTGGTCCACCACTGGCTCTCGAGCAGCATCGCGCCGCCCTTGCTGACCACGCTCCAGAGGATCCACGCCAGGGGCACCATCGCGATCGCGAACGCCGCCCACATCACGACTCGAGCCAGCTGGTTGCGCAGGGCGCGGCCGCGGGACCGGTGCTCGAAACCGGATCCTGACCCCGGAGCTCCGGCCCGCACACCGCCCAGGTTCGAGGCTGACGTCATACCGATCGCACTCATTCGCTGAACGCCTTCCTGCGTTCGATCACGACGCGCGCGATGGCGTTGACCACGAAAGTGAGCAGGAACAGCACGAGGCCGGCCGCCAGGAACGCACCGGCCTTCTGCGGGGAGTCGAACTCGGCGGCATTGTTGGCGATCTTGGACGCGAAGGTCTCGCCGCCGTTGAACATGGACCACGACCAGGTCGAGCCGTCGGCCAGCGCCGACAGGATGATCATCACCGCCACGGTCTCGCCGAGTGCCCGGCCGAGGCCCAGCATCGAGGCACTGATGACCCCCGGCTTGCCGAACGGCAGGACCGCGGTGCGGATCATCTCCCATCGGGTCGCGCCGAGGGCCAGGGCGGCGTCCTTGTGCGACGTGGGCGTCTGGGCGAAGACCTCCCTCGAGAGCGCCGTGACGATGGGCAGCACCATGATCGAGAGCACCACGGCCACCGTGAGGATGGTGCTGCCGGCATCGACCCCGGTGTCCTTGAACAGGGGGAACCACCCGAACAGCTTCAGCAGGATGGCTTGCAGGCCATGCATGTGCGGGCCGAGGACCTGCAGCCCCCACAAGCCATAGACGATCGAGGGCACGGCCGCGAGCAGGTCCACCAGTGTTGCCGCAGGCCGGCTCAGCCAGCGCGGCGCGTACTGCGTGATGAACAGAGCCACGCCGACGCCGAAGGGCACGGCAATGACCATGGCGATCACCGAGGAGAGCACGGTCACCCACAACAGGTTGGCGATGCCGAACTGCAGCGGGGTGCCGTCAACGTTCCATTGCGTGGAGGTCAGGAAGTTGACCTTGTTCCTGGCCAGGGCGGGTAGAGCCTGGGACATCAGGAAGACGGCGATCAGGGTCACCAGCGCGATGACCAACAGTCCTGCGCCTCTGGCTGCGCCGCCGAAGAGGCGGTCGCCGAGCCGACCCCGGCCCGAAAGGGGGTGGTCCGCCACGAGGGGACTCCACCCTTTCGGGCCGGGGACCTCGTCGACGGCAGAGACGCCGGTCAGGGTCGGCACGTCAGTTCGAACCCATCTGTTGCAGGGTCAGGAGAGGGCGTCGATCGCGGCTGCGACCTTGGTCTGGACGCTCGCCGGAAGCGGAGCGTATCCGATCTCCTGCAGCTTGGTCTGCTCGGCGGGCGCAGCAAAGGACTTCAGGAACGCCTTGACCAGCTTGGCCTTGGCCGGGTCCTTGGCCTTGGAGCAGACGATCTCGTAGGTCACCAGCAGGATCGGGTATGCCCCGGCCTCCTTGGTCGCGTAGTCGAGCTTGAGCTTGATGTTGTTGCCGCTGTCAGCCTGGGTGGCGACGCCGACCGCCTTTGCGACGGCAGAACCGGTCAGCTCGACCGGTCCGGAGCCGTTGTCGATCTGGGCGATGCCGAGCTTGTTGTCCTTGGCGTACGACCACTCGGCGTAGGTGATGCCGCCCTCGGTGGACTTCACCGCGTTGGCGACACCGGCTGACTTCTCCTTGCCCTCGCCCTTGCCGGACCATTTCTTGGCAGGGGTCGCGGGCCAGTCCGTGGCGGCAGCGGTGTGAAGGTACTTGGTGAAGTTCTCGGTGGTGCCCGACTCGTCGGAGCGGAAGAAGACCTTGACGGCCTCCTTCGGAAGGGTGACGCCGGGGTTGATGGCGGCGATCGCCGGGTCGCTCCACGTAGTGATGGCCCCGCCGAAGATCTTGGCGGTCACGGCGGGGGTCAGGACCAGCTTGTTGACACCCTTGACGTTGAAGCCGACGGCGATGGGACCGGTCACCATCGGCAGGTTCCAGGCGGGGGATCCGCAGATCTTGTCAGCGGCGGTCTGCTCGATGGTGGTCGAGCCCGCCGCGGCAGCGTCCTTGAGTGCCGAGTCGGAGCCCGCGAAGTCGACCTGGCCGGCGATGAACTGCTTGATGCCTGCCCCCGAACCGGTCGGGTTGTAGTTGAGGGTCGCGCCGGGACACGAGGCCTGGAAGTCGGTGATGGCCTGCTCGATGGCGTTCTTCTGGGCCGATGAGCCCTCCGCGTTCAGCGTGCCGGTGGCGCAGCTCGCCGCGTTCGTCGCCGCGTTGCTCGCGCCAGGAGTGGCGGTCGCGTTGTTGTCCGAGCCGCAGGCGGACAGAGCAAGAGTGCCGACCAGGGCGATGCCCGTGACACTGGTGAGTCGCCGATGAGACTGGATCTTCACGGTTTGGAGCCTTTCCGCTGCAGGGGTCGATGCGGGCGGGCGCTGGTGCCCGTCGCCAGCAAGGCTAGGGAGGCTGGGTAACGGCGTGGACCGTGCCGGGTTAACAGAACATGAACGTCTTACGGCGCTCGAGGGCCAGCGAACGGAGGTTCAGGGCGCGGGGTAGCGCTCGACATCAACGACCCGGGCTCGGGCCCCCGTACCGACCACGTGGGCCACCAGCGCCTCACCTTTGTCGATGCCGTGCCGCGCGGCCTCGGCAAGGGTGATCTTGGAGGGGGACTCGCCTGAGTCAGCGATGCCCGCCAGCGCTTCGAGCAGCACCGGCAGGACCGGCCCATGGCTGCACAGAACCGCCGGTTCACCGCGTTCCAGCAGCCGCGCCAGGTAATGGGGCGCCCGCTCAGGTCGCTCGGCGAAACCCTCCTCGGACAGCCCGACCTTGAGTCGCGTCCCGTGTCCGGCTGCAACGGCATACGGCAGGACGGTGTCCAGGCAACGGATCGACGGAGAGGTGGCCACGCGGGTCACACCGAAGGCAGCCAGGAACGGGACCAGGGCCTCGGCGCGCTCGCGACCCCGCGCGTCCAGCGGCCGCAACGGGTCGGCATCGGGCCACGTCGAGCGGGCCTCGGCCCTGGCGTGGCGGACCAGGACCAGCGGCCACGTGGCCAGCGCCCAGGCGTGGTCTGCACGCACCAGGGCGCGCAGCTGTTCGCGGTCCCGGGGGTAGCTGAGCCGGGCCGTGGCCGCCGCGACATCGAGCCAGGCGACCTCGTCGATCTCGTTGACCAGCGTCCCGTCCCCGCCCACGACCTCGGCCGCCCAGTAGCGCACGTTCTTGGTCGCAGGCTGGTCGGTCCGGTCCCGGAAAGGGAACTCCGCCGATGGGAGGGGTCGACCCAGCCGCACCTGGAACCCGGTCTCCTCCCAGACCTCGCGCGCCGCGGCGACCGGCCACTCCTCGCCCTGATCGAGCTTGCCCTTGGGCCAGGACCAGTCGTCGTAACGAGGCCGGTGGACCAGCGCGACCTCGAGCTGCGCGCTTCTGCGACGCCACGGCAGCGCTCCCGCGGCCATGATCGCGGGCTCGTCAACGCCGGGTATGACGGAGTCCCCACCAGCGCTGATCACCCTGCCCCCCCGCGTGGTCTCCCGGCCAGACCCGAGAACCTGGAGCTCACGCTGACTCCACCGACGGCGCGATCACCGGCGACCGGCCTTGCGCCGACGTCGGGCGTTGCTCTCGATCAGCGAGCTCTGCAGCTCGATCAGCTCGTTGCCCTGCGCGTCGA
>DATCQG010000215.1:0-3156 GCA_036569625.1 Dermatophilaceae bacterium
TTGCGGTCCAGCGCGTCGTGCCGAGCCGCCAGGCCGCACATGCCCGACAGCACTGACCGCGTCATCTTGGCCATGGCCGCTCCGTGGTGCTTGGTCACCGCCTTCAGGAACCGGTCGACGGTGCCGATGGAGAGCTCTCGAACGCGCAGACCGCCCAGCGCGGGCAGGATCTGCTTGTCCACGCGCTTGCGATAGGACTGAAGCGTGGTGGGGGACTGGTGCTCCAAGGATCCGAACCACAACTCAGCGAGTTCCTTCACCCGCGTTTCCGCCGTGATGTCCGTTCCCCCGTGAACGTCCGCACGATCCCGGAACGCTTCCTTGAGGGTGCGCTCCGCAGCGGCTTTGCTCCCACCCGTGCGCCCCATGGCGCGGGTGCGGCCGTCCGGGTCCCGAACCAGGACCCGGGCGCGGTAACCATTGGTGACCCGGTAGACACGTATTGCGCCCATCGTGCCAACCGCCAGCGAGGGTCTTCCTGTGACCATTCTATGACCATTTAAGTGCGGTAAATCTCGGACAGCCGCGGTCACGTTAACTGAGCTGATTCACGAATCATCGCACACCATAAGGGTTTTCGGCTACTAGCGGACACTCCCATAAGGGTGAAAGGAGCAATCGGCAGGTTACTGGTTCGAGTCCAGTCGGGGGAGCCAACCCGCACGTCAGAAGCGTAAGAGGCTTGAGAGGCAACTGGCGCGGTGTGGGACCGCAGCGCTGATCAGGCGGTCTCTCATCGATCCGCCGCCAGGCTTTGGGTTGGGGGACCTGTCGACCCGCTCACAGACGGGGCTGCCCCGTTGGTCCTGAAGGCGAAGGTCGTGGACGTTGAACCGCACCGCGGCTCGGCCCGTATCAAGAGGAGAGTCAACTTGGCGCCTGTGGCGACACGAGCACCAGCAGCACCAGGGCAACCACCCAGGCCGCCGCGGGCCGCCGCACCTGACAGTCACAAGGACAGGGGCATGGACATGAAGATCACGGTCGGTTGACCCACCATGTTTCGCCGCGTGCACGAAAACCGGGATGGCTCCGACGTTCACACTCTTGGCGTCGGACCATCCCCCCGGCGGGCGACCCATCGACTGCTGGCCCTCGTGGTGGCTTCCGGGCTAGGTGTAGACGCCTACGTCCACTGGCAGCTCGCCCCCGGCTTTGACGGCATTCAAGGCACGGCGAGCCCACACATCAGCCAAGGAGGGCTATTCCGTCTCGAGACTGCCCTGGCCCTGATTGCGATGCTGCTCGTGCTGCTGACCCGTCACCGCCTTGGGGCGTTGGTGGCCTTCCTTATCGCTGCTGGTGGCTTGGGTGCGGTAATGCTGTACGCCTACGTCGATGTGGGCGGCTTCGGCCCATTGCCCGACATGTACGACCCCATCTGGTACCCCGAGAAGACCATCAGCGCCATCGCCGAAGCCGTCGCCGCGGTGGGTGCGCTCGCCCTGCTTACCCTGCCGTCCCGGGTCTCAAGACGTTAAGAGCTGAAGATGACTTCCTCGATGATCTCGAGGACCATTCGTGGGGAATCACGAAGCGCTCAGCCGGCAAAGACTCGCTGTCGGCCGGTTCGCCCTCCAGTGACTCAGCCTCTGTGCCCGGCCTACTCCATCAGATTGCAGGCGGGCTGGTCAGATCCTCGCAGTTCGGGTTCTAATGGGATACATGTCTCCCGAGAGGCGCGTGCGCGCGCAGGTGGCCGAGTCGTGGTTTCGCTCAGCCGCCGCGGGTGTGCAGACCGACACGGTCGACGCCCCGATCACGTTGCCCGACGATGCCCTGCACGACCATCGCGAAGCCCATCCGCTCGCGCAGGTGTTCCCTTTGCTCGACGACGTCCTCGGCCAGGCGGCGCGTGACTGCGATGCGATCATGGCCGTCTCCGACGCTGCGGGGCAGCTGCTCTGGGTCTGCGGCTCGCCGAGCGTTCTGCGTCAGGCCGAGCTGATCGGCTTCGTTGAAGGCAGCAACTGGGACGAGCGGCTGGCCGGCACGAATGCACCCGGTATGGCGTTGGCTCTCGACCAGTCCGTGAGGGTCATGGGCGCCGAGCACTTCCGCCACTCGGTGCAGCCCTGGAGCTGCGCCGCCTCGCCCATTCACGACCCGACCACCCAGGCGCTGCTCGGGGTGCTGGATATCACCGGCGGTGCGAACATCGTTGTGCCGCAGACGATGGCGATGGTGCGGGCAGCGGCGCGGATGGCCGAGGCCGAGCTCGGGCGTGAGGTGCTCGCTCGCCGTGGCAGGGAAAGACAGCCCCACCCTGGGAATCTGTTCGTGGTCCTGGAGTCTCTGGGGCGGGCGGACTCCCTGCTGACCATCGACGACGGCCGCGGCAGGCGGGAGACGATCCGGCTCAGCCCCCGTCACAGCGAGATCCTGCTGCTTCTGGCCTCGACGCCGCAGGGCTTGTCGGGGGACGAGCTCGCAGTCCTTCTCTACCAGGAGGACAGCAGCGCTTCGACCCTGAGAGCGGAGCTCAACCGGCTGCGCCACCTGCTCGGGGATGAGCTGCTCGAGTCGCGGCCGTACCGTCTGGCGGCTGAGCTCACCGCCGACTGGCTCGCCGTCGAGGCCCATCTTGCTGTGGGTTCCGTGGCGGCCGCGGTGCGGATGTATCGCGGGCCGCTGCTTCCCGGTTCGACCGCACCTGGAGTGGTGCGGTTGCGTGAGTACATCGAGGCGTCCCTGCGCCAAGCCGTTCTCGACAGCCATGAACCCGACCTGATGTCCACCTGGACCCGCTCGGGCTGGGGCGCGGACGACTACGACATGTGGCGGGCGCAGCTGGACTCGCTCGGGCTGGCTTCCCCGTTGCGGCCGCTCGCGATCGGCCAGCTCGCCCGGCTCGACCGGGAGTTCAGCATCGCTACTCCGGTCAAGGGACTGTCGGTCAAGGGACTGCTGCGACGTCACTGATCAGGCATGCAACGTTGTCGCAACCTTCACTGTCCTACCGTCATGTAACGAAATCGAGACAACGACGTCTGAGGGACAACACACATGACAATCATGCAAGCAGCTGTAGTCAAGGAGTTCGGCGAGGACCTGATCATCGAGGGAGTTCCGGTGCCGACGCCGGCCCCCGGACAGGCCCTGGTCAAGCTGATCACCAGCGGCGTCTGCCACACCGATCTGCACGCCGTGCAGGGC
>DATCQG010000216.1:0-2717 GCA_036569625.1 Dermatophilaceae bacterium
GCCCTCAGGGCCGGGACGAGGAAGATGCCCTCATGACAATCATGGACAGTGTTGAGAGTGGTCGCCGCTTGCGATGCGCGCTCTTCGTGGATTTCGACAATGTGTATATCGGGTTGCAGCGCCTCGACCCAGGCGCTGCCGAGGCGTTTGCCAGCGCCCCGACGCACTGGCTGACCGCCCTGGAGACCGGCAACGACGCGGAGGGCGAGTTCTCCAGGCGGTTCCTGATCCGAGCCTGCTACCTGAATCCCTCTGTCTTCTCGCAGTTCCGGCCGAACTTCACGCGCGCAGGATTCAGCGTCGTCGACTGCCCTTCGCTGACCCAGCAAGGCAAGAGCAGCGCCGACATCAACCTGGTGCTCGATGCCGTGGACGCCTTGAGCGCCGAGACCCGGTACGACGAGTTCGTGATCCTGTCGGCGGATGCCGACTTCACACCTCTGGCGCTCCGTTGCCGAGCGGCCGATCGACGCGTCACGATCATCACCGCATCGCCGGCGGCGAGCGCATACCGGGCAGTGGCTGACACCGTCCTCACCGCAGACGAGCTCGCGGAACTGGTGAAGCTTCCCGAACCGGCATCGCTGGAGGAACCCGCCGTGCCGACCATCGAAAAGGAGCGCACATCAGCTCGGACCTCGCCGCCGATCACCCCAGCGAAGGCTGGACCGTCCCCGAACAGCCCAGCGCGCAAAGCCGTCCTCCGCCTCGTGCGTTCGGCGGATCGCCCGCTGGCTGGCAGCGAGGTGGGACAAGCCGCCCACAAGGCGGACCCAGCGCTGGCAACGTCCGGATGGGAGGGCACTGGAGGCTTCTTCCCCTGGCTCGCCCATGCGGTCCAGGAACTGGGGGTCGCGTCCCGTCCCGCTTCCGGGTTCGTGTGGGATCCGAAGCGATTCAGCGAGGCGGACCTTCCGAGCGCAAGCGCTGTTGACCTGCCGCCACTGCAGCGTCAAGTGGTTGATGTCACGGACATCCCGAACCTGCCAGCCGAGCTTTACCGAATCCTGCTCACCACGCTGGCCGACGACGTGAGCGCGGTCCGCTTCGTCCGGACGGAGACGTCAAAACGCGTGCGCGACGGCTGCCAGGCTGCCGGTGCGAAGATCGGCCGGGCATCGGTCAACACGGTGATCGCCGGTGTCCTGTATGCCGGGCTCGACCTGACCGCGAAGCCCAGCGCAAAGAAGGTAGCCGAGACCTGGGCCGACAACGTCATCGGGCTGTGCCGAGGGGCCCGGATGGAACTCGGCCCGAAGGACGTTGCAGCGATTCGCGCCTGGGTCGGGGGCGGACTGCTCAAGAAGTAGGGGGCCGCATCATCAACGTAGCCCGCTTGGTCGTGCCCCCCAGTCCGGCCGAAAGACTTCTGCCGCGACTACAGCCAGGGCACTTGATCCCTGTGCGGTCTTCGTCGTCGACGGAGCTGGCCCTGATCTCTGACAGGGTGGGGTGATGTTCACATTCCGCGGGTTTGAGCGGGTAAGTACTGACGATCTGATGTCCCTTGCCTCTGAGCGCGGGTCCACGCCGTTGCAGGTTGGGGCGGTCTTGATGCTGGATGCGTCCGAGAGTCTTGAGCCAGGGCTGGTTGCGGACGCGCTTGCCGATCGAGTCTGTGCTGTGCCTCGCCTGCGTCAGCGTCTGGTGGAGGTTCCTTGGGGGTGCGGTCGGCCGGTTTGGGTCGATGATCGTGATTTCGCCTTCAGCGGCCACTTCTCCGTGACCGGTTGTCCCGCCCCGGGCGGTGAGGGCGCCGTCCTGGGTGTTGCCGCGGAGATGCTTCTGACCCGGCTGCCTCGCGATCGTCCCCTGTGGGCAGCCAAGCTTGTGACGGACACGGGCGGCGGCGGGGCGGCGCTGATCGTCGTCTTCCACCATGTCCTCGCGGACGGCATTGGCGGCCTGGCCGTCCTGGCCGGTCTGGTCGACGGCGCGGCCGAGGCCCACGACCGTGTGTTTCCCGTTCGAATGCCTTCGCTGGGACAGCTTGCCGTTCAGGCGGCGAACGATCGGATGCGCTCAGCCGGAAGGCTGCCGGCGGTTCTAGGTCGCCTTGCCGGCGCCGCCTCACAATTGCACCCAGTGTTCGGCCGCCGCCTCGCGCGTTCTTCCCTGAACAGACCCACGGGGCCGCGGAGGCGGTTCGCCACGGTCCGGGTCGACCTGAGTCAGATCCGCCGCGCCGCCCACGCGCATGAGGCGACGGTCAACGACGTCGCCCTGTCGGCTATTGCCGTAGCCCTCCACCGCCTCTTGGTGGTCCGCGGCGAGCGGGTCGACGAATTCGTCATCTCGGTTCCTTTCTCCGCGCGCCGCCAGGCCAGCGCAGGCGACTTGGGAAACAAGAGCGGAGTCATTCCTTTGCACGTGCAAGGGGTGGGCGATCCTGCCCGGCGGCTCGAGTCGGTGGCCATGGCTACTCGTGCGGCTAAACAGGCTCAGCGGGGTGCCTCGACCGCGTTGCTGGGCCCGTTCTTTCGCCTGCTGGCTGCGGCGGGGCTTTTTCGATGGTTCATTGACCGTCAGCGGCTGATCCATACCTTTGTGTCCAACGTGCGCGGGCCGGACAGCCGCCTCTCATTCCTGGACTGCCCGATCACCAGCATCATTCCTCTTAGCGCGGCCTCGGGAAACGTGACGGTCTCCTTCGCCGTCCTGTCCTATGCCGGCAGCCTCACCATCACCCTGATCGCGGACCCCGACACCTGCCCCGA
>DATCQG010000217.1:0-4504 GCA_036569625.1 Dermatophilaceae bacterium
ACCGACCGGGCTCTTGGGGCAGTTGCCCAGCCTGGTGGGCCCGGGTCGTTTGGGCGCTTCCACATCCGTCGTTCTGGCGGGCGTCCATCAGGTTCATGTAGGACGCTGTCAACATGACGCAACCAGGTCCAGACCCCGACAACTACCCGCCGATCGATCCGGCTGAGCCGGTGCCCGACGATCCAGGACCGCTCTTGCCAGATATACCGGAGACGATTCCTCCCGCTCCGGTCGAGCCGATGCCCGGCCCCGATGACCCTGACAGCGTTCCCGTGGGTTAGTCCGCTGCTGACGCGTTAGCCAGCGCTGTTAAGTCGCCAGCTACTTCAAGAACGCCGTGATGTGTCATGACCGGGCGCGCCCGGTAACGGATGGTCTACCGGTCCGTCGGCCTCAGCGTGCCAGGAGCCCTGTTCTCCCTATCATGGGCTGGATGTGTCAGCGCCGAGCCGGCGGTCGGCGATGCCGCGCAGGATCGGGATGGCCGCGGCCAGGGTGCGGCGCTCGTTGTCGGTGAGAGATTCGATGTCGACTGAGAGCCGGCTCGTACCTTCACTTCGCAAGCCCTCCAGGGTGTTGCGACCATGATCTGAGAGCCGCAGCACAAACGCCCGAGCATCGCTGGGATCATGTTGTCGGAGAACCCATTTCGCGGTGACCATGATATCGACCAGGCGGGTCATGCTTGCCGGCGAGATTCCCATTTCGATGGCCAGGTCACCCTGACGGCACCCTTGATCGTGACGGGCAAGCGCGGCGAGGGCAGCCAGCCGGGTGGGGGTGATACCGGACTTGGTCGCCGGGCTGCGCAGGTGGTAGGCCAGCCGGGAAAGCTCCGTGCGCAACGACCCGGCGAGGTCCTCGACGCAGCTGGGGCCCTCGAGGACGACGGCCGGGGCGCCTGCGGGCGTCGTCATCGGATTGCAGCCTTCACGTCGTCAGAGCGCGAGGGCACGTTGAGCGCTTCCACCGCGTCCTCGGGGTGGACGTACTTCTTGCCGCGCAGCCAGGATGCGGCAGCAGCGACCAGGCAGGCTGTGATGGCGAACCCGAAGGCGACCACGAGGCCGTCATGGAACGGCTGGGAGATCAGCGACGGGAAGAAGCTGCGTCCGGTGAGGTATGCCGCGTCGCCGGCCGGCAGCTGGTGGATCGCGGCGGGGCCGAGCAGCGACTGGATGGGGTTGTAGCCGAGCAAAGAGGCGAAGAGCACCGAAACCGGTGGCAGGCCGGCGATCTGCTGCGCCTGGGCCTGGGTCACGCCGTGGGCTGTGAGCCCGCTGACCATCGCCTGCGGCAGTGAGCCCGACAGCCCGGTGACCATCAGGGAGAAGAAGATCCCGATCGAGAGCACCATGGCGGAGTTCTGGAATGTCGTACTCATCCCGCCCCCTACGCCGCGACGGTTGGGAGGTAGGGAGTTCATGATGCCCGCCCAGTTGGGCGAGGCGAACAGACCCATGCCGATGCCGTTGACCAGCAGGGCTGCGGCGAACGGCCAGTAGCCGAAGTTGACCGGCAGGACCAGCAGCCACACGAAGCTGGCGGCCGCGATGAGCATGCCGCCGGTGGCGAAAGACCGGGAGCCGAAGCGGTCTGACAGAAAGCCCGAGGCCGGCCCGGCGATGAGGAAGCCAAGCGTCATCGGCAGCATGAAGATCCCAGCCCACAGCGGGGTGGACTCGAAGGAGTATCCGTGTCGCGGCAGCCAGATGCCCTGCAGCCAGATGATCAGGACGAACATCAGGCCGCCGCGGCCCAGGCCGGACAGCAGGCTGGCGAGGTTGCCCGCGCTGAACGCCCGGATTCTGAAGAGGTCGAGGTGGAACATCGGATGCGGCACGCGCATCTCGATCAAGGCGAAGACGGCAAGCACTACGGCCCCGCCGATGAGGGCGCCGAGCACCCACGGGTTGGTCCACCCCATGATGTGGCCGGCATACGGCTGGATCCCGTACGTGATAGCGACCAGGATCGAGATGAGACCGACCCCGAAGGTGAGGTTGCCCCACCAGTCGATGCTGCCGTGGTGGCGCACCCCGGTGTCGTGGAGCTTGAGGTAGGCCCACCCCGTCCCGAAGAGGCTGACCGGGACGGACACGAGGAAGACCAGTCGCCAGTCGATCGGCGCGAGGACCCCCCCGATGACCAGGCCCAGGAAGGACCCCGCGATGGCCGCGACCATGTTGAGCCCAAGAGCGAGGCCGCGCTGGTTGGCCGGGAACGCATCGGTGATGATCGCGTTCGAGTTGGCCATCAGCAAGGCGCCCCCGACGCCTTGAAGCACCCGCATGACGATCAGCCAGAGGACTCCGGGTGTGCCGGTCATCCAGGTCGCGGCCAGGAGGACCGAGAAGACCGTGAAGATCGCGAACCCGGCGTTGTACATCCGGACCCGCCCGTACATGTCGCCCAAGCGCCCAAAGCTGACGACGAGCACTGCGGTGACCACCAGGTAGCCCATGATCAGCCACAGGAGGTAGCTCGAGTTGCCCGCGGCCAGCGGATTGATGTTCAGCCCGCGGAAGATGTCCGGCAACGCGATGAGCAGGATCGAGGAGTTGATCGTCGCGATCAACACGCCCAGGGTCGTGCTCGACAGGACGATCCACTTGTAGTTCGGTGCAGTGGTCTGATTCATTTGTGTCAAGTGTACTAACTAAATGGGTGAAGGGCGACCACCCGCCCAGCTGCCCTCCTATCGCCAACGAAGCGCGTGCGGTCGCGTGCCGTTCGCACTTAACCCCAGTGGACTGACCCCTCGGCGAGCCGACGATTGTAGGCCGCATCTCCATCATGGTCTTGCGATGCAACGCGATGTCTAGATGCCGATTTTGTCCTTCAGCGCGTCGATGAGGGTACGGCCCACTGAGATCGGGATGAAGGCTTCGGCTGCCTCGGTCAGCGCCAGCTGGGAAGGTGCGTCAAGCTCGAGGTCGGCAGCAGCGACGTTGAACTCGAGCTGCTCGACGCTGGAGGCACCGGGGATGACCACGACCTGGGGCAGGCCGAGCAGCCAGGCCAGCGCCACCTGGGCAGGCCTAACGTCGTGGGCGTCGGCGACCTGACGCAGCGTGTCCAGCAGCGGTGCGATCCGGCGCAGGTTCTCCGTGCCGAACAGCGGATTCGCCGCCCGCACCCCGCCGGGCCGGTGGTCCACGGTGTACTTCCCGCCGAGCAGGCCCTGCGCCAGCGGGCTGTAGGCGATCACTAGGCGGTTCTCTCGTTCGGCGAAGGGCACAAGGTCTGCCAGCGGGCCCGGGTGTGCCAGCGAGAACTGGACCTGGTTGCTCACGACCGGCTGCCCGAGTGCGTCATCGGCTTTGCGCCATCGGCGCAACGAGTAGTTCGACACCCCAACCGCACCGATCCGTCCGTCCTGCAGCAGGCTGGCCATCCCGGGCATGATCACCGAGTCGGGCACGACCGGATTCGGCTGGTGCACCTGATAGAGCGGGATACAACGAAGCTGCAGCCGTCGTGCGCTGCCCGCCTGACGTTGCCGGACTACCGCAGGAAACGGGGCCACCGGAAATACCTTGCTGGCCACGACAACCCGATCGCGGTCTGCGCCCAAGGCCTGGGCCAAGATCCGCTCGCTTCTGCCGAAGCCGTAGACCTCGGCCGTGTCGAACAGCGTGACCCCCAGCTCACGGGCCCGCGCGACGATCTCGACGGCCACACCCGAGGCGTAGCCCTCCCCGTAGCCCCACTCCCGCGACCCGAACTGCCACGTACCCAATCCGACTCGGCTGACCTGACCCAGACCCGGCACCTCAAGAAACCTCATGCCACCAGTCTCTCCCCCAGCACACCTGACGACGCAGACCCCGACAGCCCACTAGAGCCCACGCATGGACGCGACCCGTGAAACCGGCACGGCTCGTCACACTGCGATCAAGGACCGGTCGACCACCACCGGTCGGGGAAAGGTCTGCGACACGGTGCGACCCGAGCTACCGACGAAATGCAGCCGTGTCACAAGGGATGTCTGTTGCGTGACACGAGTCTGGGAGAATCCCTAGGTGGACACCGGAGACATCGATCAAGTTATTGCCTCGGAGCTGGCGCTCTTGTCACCTCAAATCCGACGTTCCCCGGCCCAAGTCGATGAACTGCTCGACCCTGACTTCCGTGAGATCGGCGCCTCAGGGAGGATGTGGAACCGGCCGGAGATGGTGTCAGCTCTCGCTGAGGAAAGCTCCGACGACGATGAGCAGGTCGCGACAACAGAACTGGAGGCAGCCGTTGTAGGTCCCGGCCTCATCTTGGTGACCTATACGACCGATCGTCGGGGGCGTCGTGCTAGACGAAGTTCCCTATGGCGCCGGTCAGGGAGTGCATGGCGACTGCTGCACCACCAAGGGACGCTTCTCACTCACGGTTGATCGCAGTGCTTCGCAAGCCGATCCGGTTCCGGGTACGGGACCCGCAAGGGAAGGACATCGGGGCCCGAAATGTTCTTCCCGTAATGCTCGACGTCAAAGGAGGCCAACCGATGGAC
>DATCQG010000218.1:0-7900 GCA_036569625.1 Dermatophilaceae bacterium
CGGCGGAAATGGAGGACGACGCAGCTCGAACCACGGCTGATGGCCACTGCCGGTCGGGCCTTCGACCACGACGACCCCGAGGCGTCCGACCTGATGGCTGGACTCGCCGGTCCAGAGACTGTTGGTCGTGCCCCGGACGGCATGGCCCCTGTCCTGTCCAGAGGCGACGCCCCGTGACCAACCGCACAAGATCCCTCAAGATCGAGGTCCTCATCCGGGTACTCGGGGTGGCCTTGGCCTTGGGGACCATCGCGGCCGCGGCAGTGCGTTTCAGTGAACCGGCCATCGTGCCGATGTTCCCCGTCGTGGGGGCCTTCTTCGTCGCCATCGTCGTCGGCGAGATGTTCAGGGTTACCCTGCCCGGCAGTCGTCTGACCGCGCCGATGGCAACGGCTGCTGCGCTCGCGTTCGCCATGACGGTGGACTCTCCCAACGCTACGTCGGAGAGCTACGAGGGTGTACTGGTCGTGGCCGTCACGGCTGTCGCCATGGCCGTCGGTTCGATTCCCAACGTCCTTCGAGGAAGGCCGGTTCGCCTGCCCGACCTGGCCAACCGCCTCATCGGCATCGCGGTCGCGGCACTGCTCTTTCGTTGGCTTCCGATCTCGCAGGGCCGTGACGTCCTCGACCTGCAGGCGAGCTGGCCGCCATACTTCCTGGCTCTGGTCATGGTGTTCGTCTCGGCGCTCGCACTCAGCATCCAGATAGTCCTGTTGGCATCCGTGCGGGCCCGACGCTCGCATGCGCCGTTCGCCAGGACCCTCGAGGACGAGTTCCGAGCGGCGCTCGGCATCACTGCTGCCCTCATTGCCACAGGCACCTTGATCGCGCTGGCCGAGCGGCCATTGGGCATCGTGGCCATCCCGTTGTTCCTGTTTCCGCTGGTCCTGACACAGTTCGCGGTTCGACGCCACAGCACGATCCGCCGTACCTATCGGCAGACGATCCGGACCCTCTCCCGGCTCACCGAGTTTGCGGGCTATACCGAGCCGGGACACGCCTCGCGGGTCGCCGCGCTGTCCAAAGCGATGGGCCACGAGCTGGGTATGTCCGAGCGCGACGTGCTCGATCTGGAGTATGCCGCGCTGCTTCACGACATTGGTCAGGTCTCGTTGACGGAGCCGATCCCCGGTGGTGCCACCGTGCTGGCGGCTCCGGCGGATCAACGCAGGATTGCTCACGATGGTGCTGAGATCGTCCGTCAGACAGGCGTGCTCGACAACGTGGCGGTCATCCTGGAGGCACAGACCACGTCCTACCGCCAGGTGCGCGAGCTCGGCGAGGACCTGCCGCTGTCCAGCCGGATCATCAAGGTCTGCAACGCTTATGACGACTTGACGGGGGAGGGGGCCGACGCCGCACGACGCAATGCCGCGATCGAGCGGATCCACCTGGGTCTGGGCTACGAGTACGACCCTCGCGTGGTGGATGCCTTGATCCGTGTCCTGGCCCGCGACCAATAGCCCGGGCCGACAAACCTAGGGACTTTGCTCCCCAACACGACGCAAACCTAGCCACGGTGCCTGAGCACCGTCCCTAGGTTTACCCGGGAACCGCCGACACCGTCCCTAGGTTTGCGGAAAAGGTTGGTTAGGGGCTGGGTGAGTACTCGTGCGGCCCGGCGACGATCTTGACTACCCTGGGGTCACCTTCGTCGGCGAAGTAGTCACCCTTGATCGTGGCGTCCGCGCCAGTGGGAGTCTTGAGCACGCCGAGCACGAAGGTCAGCACCACGGCCACGATCACGTTGATCGCGAACGACGTGAGGGCGATGTAGCCCAGCTGTGCCAGGCCTGGGATCAAGGCCACCGAGCCGGCAAAGTGCTGCACGCCGCCATCTGGCGTGGGCTTCACGACGTTGTATGCGGCGATGGTGCCGTAGACCATTCCGACGGCCCAGCCCCCGAGCAGAGCCCAGCGGTGGAACCAGCGGGTATAGAGCCCGAAGACGATCGCGGGGAAGGTCTGCAAGATCCATATCCCGCCCAGAAGCTGGAAGTTGATGGCGTTCTGCCTGTCCATCGTGAGGACGAAGACGAGCGCGATGAACTTGACCACCAGCGAGACCACCTTGCCAACCTTGGCCTCCTCAGACGGCGTCGCGGACGGCTTGAACCATTCGCGA
Organism: Dermatophilaceae bacterium; assembly: GCA_036569625.1. Taxonomy (GTDB): domain Bacteria; phylum Actinomycetota; class Actinomycetes; order Actinomycetales; family Dermatophilaceae; genus UBA4719. Next base: position 2,126 of record DATCQG010000218.1, read on the forward strand.
TAGATGTTGCGCGTGAACAGGTTTGCGGCCGCGATTGACATGATGGCTGCCGGCACCAGGGCGCCGATCGCGATGGCCGCAAAGGCAATGCCGGCGAACCAGGACGGGAACATGTCCTCGAACAGCTGGGGGACGACCAGCTGCGCGTTGGGCTTGCCGTCCAGTCCGATCGGCTTGGTGCCAGCGGCGATGGCCACCCATCCCAGCAATGCCAACAGACCCAGCACGAAGCTGTATGCCGGAAGGATCGCCGAGTTGCGGCGGATCGTGTTGCGCGACTTGGAGGACAAGGTCGCGGTGATCGAGTGCGGGTACATGAACAGCGCCATGGCAGAACCCAGGGCGAGGGTGGCATAGGCCCAGTACTGCGTGGCCGGCGGGATGTAGGCACCAGGCACCTTGCCGGTAGCCGCGGTGGTTGTGGTCATCTTCTTGTGGGCCGAGGCAAAGATGGCGTCCCAGCCGCCGACCTTGCTGGGGATGTAGATCACGGCCACGATGATGACCAGGTAGATCAGCGTGTCCTTGACGAACGCGATGACCGCCGGAGCGCGCAGACCGGACGCATACGTATACGCCGCAAGCACTGCGAACGCAATGAACAACGGCAGGTCCGCGGCAATGACGTTGCCCGAGCCGCCCAGGCCCGTGACCTCGAGGACTGCCTGGATACCGACGAGCTGCAGCGCGATATACGGCATGGTGGCCAGGATCCCGGTGACGGCGATGGCCAGGGACAGCCCGCGCGAGCCGTACCGGCCGCCGACGAAGTCCGCGGTCGTGACGAACCCATGGCGGTGGCTGACCGACCAGAGGCGCGACATGAAGACAAAGATGATCGGGTAGAGCACGATCGTGTAGGGGACCGCGAAGAACCCGTTGACGGCACCGAGCGCAAACATCGCTGCCGGCACCGCGATGAACGTGTACGCCGTGTAGAGGTCACCTCCGAGCAGGAACCACGTGATCCACGTCCCGAAGGTGCGACCGCCGAGTCCCCATTCGTCCAGGCTCTCCATGTCGGAGCCGCGTCGCCACTTCGAGGCCATGAAGCCCATGACGGTGACGAGCAGGAACAGAACGATCAGCACGGCCAGGGCCACGCCGTTGACACCCTTGTGGTTGTCGGCCGCCACCTGGGCAACGGCGTTCATCGACGTGCCTCTTCATCGGCCGGTGTCTCGTTGGTCATCGGCCGGTGGGGGCGCGCCTTGAGAACGAGCCGGTAGGCGGTGTAGGTGCAGGCGGAGCACAGGAAGACCCAGAGAAACTGGTACCAGATGAAGAACGGGAAGCCGCCGAGCTTGGGTTCGACCTTGGCATAGCTGCCGACCCACATCAGAGCAACGAGGGGGAGGAGCAACAGGACACCCGCAACTGCCAGCAGGTTTCTGTTGGCAGGGGGAGTGGTGTCGTGATCTACGTGGTCGTCGTCGTTGTCAGGCAATGCGCGCCTCCGCGTATGTGACGTGGGTCACAATGGTGACCATAATCGGCAGGCTACTCCGAGGTTGTCCCTTGCGCCTCGTGCAAGGACCACAGTGCTTGAGCACCGTCCCTAGGTTTACCGGGAACCTGCCGACACGGTCCCTAGGTTTGCGGGGGCAAGCGGGGCACGGTGTTCGACGGCTGAGACACACCCCAGACGCAAGAGTGGGGCCAGGGGAAACCCTGGCCCCACGGTTGTGCTTTCCCAGCTAGCTCTTCAGCACCTCAGGCTCAGCGCCATCCGGCGCGGCTGTGTCGACCTCAACGGTCTCCGCAAGCGCCCCCTCATGGGGCACTGTGCGCTCGATGCCAGCCAGCTGTGAGTAGAGCCGCCACCGCTCGTCCGCGTCGGCTTGGGACAGGGCGAGCAGGTGCTCGCTGTGCTCGCTGTCGCTGCGGGCCAGCATGGAGAACCGGGTCTCGGCGAGGGCGAACTCGCGAATCGGGACGGTGGGCTTCTTCGAGTCGAGCTTGAACGGGTGGCCTTCGGCCTCTTCGCTCGGGCGGTAGCGGGTGAGCGGCCAATAACCGCTCGCCACGGCGGTCTTCTGGTGAGACATCGAGGTCGACATCTCGATGCCGTGCGCGATGCAGGTGGCGTAGGCGATAACCACCGAGACGCCGGGCCAGGCCTGCGCCTCGAGCAGTGCCCGCACTGCCTGCTGCTCATTCGCGCCGATCGCGACCTGAGCGACGTAGACGTCGCCAGAGGCCTGGGCAATCATGGCGAGGTCCTTCTTCGCCGACGTCTTGCCGGACGCGGCGAACTTGGCGGACGCCCCGCGGGGGGTCGCCTTGGAGGCCTGGCCTCCGGTGTTGGAGTAGACCTCGGTGTCAAGGATCAGGATGTTCACGTTCCGGCCGGAACTCAGCACGTGGTCGAGGCCCCCGTAGCCGATGTCGTAGGCCCAGCCGTCACCGCCGACGATCCACACCGTCTTCTCGACCAGCTCGTCGGCCAGACTGCGCAGGTGCCGGACGGCGGAGGCCCGATCGCCCGCATTGTCGTCGCGAAGCGCGGAGTCGAGTCCTGTCTTCAGCAGCTCGACCCGGTCTCGCTGGGCCGCGATACCGGCTTCGTCGCCCTGTTCGGCGCTCAGCAGGGCATCGGCAAGATCGGTACCGATCAGATCAGCGAGCTGCAAGACATAGCGGCGGGCCTCAGCGTGCTGCTTCTCCCAACCCAGGCGCAGCCCGAGCCCGAACTCCGCGTTGTCCTCGAACAAGGAGTTCGCCCAGGCCGGACCGCGGCCGTCGGCATTGCGGGTATACGGGGTTGTCGGCAGGTTGCCGCCGAAGATCGAGGAGCACCCGGTGGCGTTGGCGATGATCATCCGGTCGCCGAAGAGCTGAGTCAGCGTCTTGATGTAGGGCGTCTCACCACAGCCCGAGCATGCACCAGAGAACTCGAACAGCGGCTGGAGCTGTGACACGCCCTTGACGGTGTCGTGGCGCACCTTGGTCCGGTCGATCTCCGGAATGGTCAGGAAGTGCTCGAAGTTCGTCCGAAGCTCGTCACGATGGTCCAGGGCGGCAACGAGGTCGAGCGACTTGTGGCTCGGGTCGGTCTTGGAGACGGCCGGGCAGACGTCGACACAGATCCCGCAGCCGGTGCAGTCATCGGCGGCGATCGTGATGCTGAGCAGGTGGTCGGGCAGGTCCCGCGACTTGAACTCCTTTGACTGGAACCCCTCTGGCGCACCCTCGAGCTGTTCCTTCGGGAAGATCTTGATCCGGAGCGCGGTGTGCGGGCAGGTGATGGCGCACTTGCCGCAGTCGGTGCAGAGGTCCGGGTCCCAGATCGGCAGGTCCTGGGCGATGGAACGCTTCTCCCACTGGGCGGTATCGGTGGGCCACGTGCCGTCCGCCGGCATGGCGCTGACCGGGAGCAGATCACCCTCTCCGCGCATCAGGTGCGCGGTCACCTTGGTGACGAAGTCTGGTGCGTTGCTCGGCAGCGGCGGCATCCGGTGCAGTGCGCTCGTCGCCTCGGCCGGCAGCTTGACCTGGGTCAGCTCGCTGAGCGCGCGGTCGACGGCGGTGAAGTTGCGCTCGACGACCTTGCGTCCCTTCTTGCCGTACGCCTGCTCGATCCCGGCCTTGATCCGTGGAAGGACCTCGTCCACCGGCAGGACTCCGGACAGCTGGAAGAAGCACGGCTGCATGATCGTGTTGATCCGCGCCCCTAGACCGAGCTCCTTGGCCAGCCCGTGCGCGTCGATCACGTAGAGCAACAGGTCCTTGTCGATGAGCTGCTGCTGCACCTCGACGGGCAGCTGGTCCCACACCTGGTCGTCCGGATAGGGCGAGTTCAGCAGGATCGTTCCGCCGGGCTTGGCCAGCTCGAGCACCTTCATGGTTCGCAGGAGCGAGAACTGGTGGACACCGATCACGTCGGCCTGCTCGACCAGGTATGTCGACCGAATCTCCTCGCGGCCGAACCTCAGGTGCGAGACCGTAATTCCGCCGGACTTCTTCGAGTCGAGGACGAAGTAGCCCTGGACGAACTGGTCTGTGCCGTCCCCGATGATCTTGATCGAGTTCTTGCTCGCACCAACAGTGCCATCGGAACCCAGGCCGAGGAAGACCGCCGAGACCGCCTTGCTCGGCACGACGAAGTCAGGGTCGGGCTCAAGTGAAAGGTGAGTGACGTCGTCCACGATGCCGACGGTGAAGCGGCGCTTCGGACTTTCGCGCGTGAGCTCGGTGAAGACGCCGGCCACCATCGGTGGCGTGAACTCCTTGCTCGACAACCCGTAGCGGCCGCCAATGAGGGTCCTCACGGTGCGGCCCCCGTCGAACATGGCACTGTCCATCAGCGCTGTGGCCACGTCGAGGTGAAGCGGCTCGGCCGTCGCCCCCGGTTCCTTGAGACGGTCGAGGACGGCGATGTGCTGGGCGCTTTCGGGAAGGGCCGCGAGGAAGGCCTCGACCGGGAACGGCCGGTAGAGCCGGATCGTGAGGTAGCCGACCTTCTCACCGCGGGCGACGAGGGCGTCCACGGTCTCTTGCACCGCGCCAGCCCCTGAGCCCATGATCACGATGACCCGCTCGGCGTCCGGAGCCCCGTGGTAGTCGACCAGGTTGTACTGCCGTCCGGTGTGCTCCGCGAACTCGTTCATCGTGTCCTGGACGATCCCGGGCACCGCGTCGTGGAACGGGTTGCAGGCTTCGCGGGCCTGGAAGAAGACATCGGGGTTCTGGGCGGAGCCGCGCAGGGTCGGCGCGTCAGGGGTGAGTCCGCGCATCCGGTGTTCCAGCACAAGGTCGTCGGGCAGCATCGCGCGCATCACGTCGTCGCCGATGACCCGGATCTTGTTGATCTCGTGCGAGGTGCGGAACCCGTCGAAGAAGTGCATGAACGGAACCCGCGCGTGCAGGGTGGCGGCGTGGGAGATCAGGGCGAAGTCCTGCGCCTCCTGCACCGACGAGGAGCACAGCATCGCCCAACCGGTCATCCGCGCGCTCATCACGTCGGAGTGATCGCCGAAGATCGACAAGGCATGCGTGGCCAACGTGCGCGCTGCGACGTGGATCACGCACGGCGTCAGCTCGCCGGCGATCTTGTACATGTTGGGCAGCATCAGGAGCAGGCCCTGGGACGACGTGAAGGTCGTGCCGAGCGCGCCCTTCTGCACGGCGCCGTGCAGCGCGCCGGCCGCGCCGGCCTCCGACTGCATCTCGATGACCTCGGGAACCGAGCCCCAGAGGTTGGTCCGTCCGGCGGCGCTCCAGGCGTCGGCATGCTCGCCCATGGTCGAGGCGGGGGTGATCGGGTAGATCGCGATCACCTCGCTGCAGGCGTGTGCGACCCGGGCAGCTGCCTCGTTTCCGTCGACGCACTCCCAGGTCACGTCTTGTACTTCGCCTGGTGCGTCGCCGGTCATACAAGCCTCCGAGGGTGGTCCTGAAACACGTTCTACCAACGTTACGGAGGACCTCCGCGGTCGCACAGGGCACAAGGTCCCGCTCCGCTACCGCCGTCACCCTTCGGCTGTATGACGGCGGGCATGACGGCGGGTTGGTATGGCGGCCGCTCAGGTCTCCCAGCGGGGATGGCCCGACGTGGCAGACTGCTGGCGTGGTCCTGGCCTTTGCGTGTGCGCTCTTCGCGGCTCTGGCCTACGGAGGCGCATCGGTGCTGCAGAGCATTGGCGCGCGCACAACCCACTCGAGCTCGGGTCTCGATCCGCGACTGATGATGCGCCTCGTCGGATCGGCCCCCTATGTGTCCGGCGTCGCCCTCGATCTGGCTGCCTTTGTCGCATCCCTCGTGGCCCTCAGAAT
>DATCQG010000219.1:0-4274 GCA_036569625.1 Dermatophilaceae bacterium
ACCACCGCTCGCGGGCACGGTGCCCAGCTCGTCACTCGTGAGCCCGGACAGCAGCGCGATCCCCGTTCGCGCTCTCGAGGGCTACCGGCGAGCCGCCTCCCTGGTCGACTCGGCCGACCATGCCTGCCACATCGACTGGGCGCTGGTGGCTGCCATTGGCAAGGTCGAGAGCAACCATGCCCGTTTCGGCGGCAACCAGCTCGACTCGGCCGGAGTGGCCCAGCCCGGCATCATCGGCATACCGCTGGACGGTTCAAACGGGACCGCGCGAATCACCGACAGCGACGGTGGCCTGCTGGACCGTGACACTGTCTACGACCGGGCCGTCGGGCCGATGCAGTTCATCCCCAGCACATGGAGCGTCGCGGGCGTCGACGCTGATGGAGACGGAGTCAAGAACCCGCAGGACATTGCGGATGCCGCTACGGCAACGGCCGTCTACCTCTGTTCCGGACCCGGGGACCTCACTGCCCCGAGCGACCTGCACGCGGCAATCATGCGATACAACGCTTCGGAGTCCTACGTCGCGCTGGTGACTTCCATCGCCGCGACCTACCGCCTGGGAGTCAGCGCCCTGCCAGCCATCGAGCCGACCGCTGTGAGCTCGCCTGCATCGACGTCCCTCTTTACGACCTCGCCCACGAACTCCGTGTCAGTCAAGCCGACCGTCGGCCTTGGTTCCACGTCGGCCACAGCCGCTGGACCGGCAGCGTTCTTCGCCGGTGTCCCCTCGTCGATCTCGCCCACGTCGGACATCCCGGGCGTGACCACGCCTGTTCCGTCTGACCCGCTGGTCCCCGATCCCAGTCTGACGGTCACTGCGGTGCCCGACCCCATAGCCACAATCCCTCCGCTGCCAGTGCCCACGGTTACGGTCGCCCCGACACCCGAGCCCACCATCACGGTCGCCCCGACACCCGACCCAACCATCACGGTCGCCCCGACACCCGACCCCTGCGTGACCATCACGGATCCGACCGCCCCCGCTCCGGCCAACCCCTGCCCCACGCTCACAGTTACCACTGCGCCCTAGACGCCCGCCCCGCTGTCACGTATCTGGCGCGGGGCCGGTGCTCAACGCACCAGCTGTCCCACCAGAACAACCATCAGCATCGCGACAAGGGCGACCAGCACGACACCCCGGCGAAACCTGGGGGTCATCAGTTGGCCAGCTCCGGCACGGGTTCGATGACCTCGCCGCGGGTAATGCTCAGCCGCGGCCGCTCCGCGCGGTGGTAGCGCACCCGGATGTTCTCGCTTCGCACGAGATAGAGCATGGCAGCAATAACGGCCAGACCGGTGGTGATACTGCCAACCAGGATCGTCCAACGGGGTCCCCAGGCCGAGCCGATCCACCCTACGAGCGGTGAGCCAAGGGGCGTGCCACCCATGAAGACTGCCAAGTACAACGCCATGACCCTGCCACGCATAGCTGGGGCAACGCTGAGCTGCACCATGGCGGTGGCCGTGGTGATAACTGTCAGTGCGGTGAGCCCGACAGGGATGAGCAGAACGGCGAACCAGAGGTATGAGGGGGCGAGCGCGGCGGCCGCCGAGGCCACGGCGAACGCGCCATAGGCCACCAGAAGGACTTGCAGGCGGGGGTTCGGGCGCCGCGCCGAAAGCAGCGCCGCAGAGAACGATCCGAGCGCCATGATCGAGCCCAGCAACCCATACCCACCTGCGCCCTTGCCGAACACCGCGGTGGCCATGAGCGCGGTAGTCATCTGGAAGTTCATCCCGAAGGTGCCCAGCACGAAGACGAGCGCCATGATCAGGATGATGTCTGGGCGACCGCGGACATAGCGAACACCCTCGCGGATCTTCCCCTTCCCGCGTTGGCGCGGCGTGACGTTCAGCTCACCGGGCCGCATCCTCGCCAGCGCGAACAGCACCCCCACGAAGCTGAGCGCATTGAGGAAGAAGGCCGGACCGGTGTCGAAGGCTGCAATGACCAAACCTGCCAGGCCTGGCCCGATGAGGCGGGCTCCGTTGAACGATGCGCTGTTGAGGCCGACCGCGTTGCTCAACGACTCGTGCGGCACCATCTCGGAGACGAAGGTCTGACGGGCCGGGTTGTCCAGCGCCGTCGCGACTCCCTGGATGAAGGCCAACAGGTAGATGTGCCAGAGCTGAACGGCGCCGGTGACGACCAGAACGCCGGTCAGCAGCGAGGTCAGCGCCATCGCGCTCTGGGTGGCGAACAGGATGCGTCGCTTCGGGAAACGGTCGGCGATCATCCCCCCCACGGGCGCAAAGAGCGCAAGGGGAGCGAACTGCAATCCGGTCACGATCCCCAACGCGACGGGCGGCGCCACAGACGTGCTCGGGGCCAGCTCCGTCAGGACCAGCCAGTCCTGGGCAACCCGGCCCATCCAGGTCCCGGTGTTGGAGACGAGGGCACCCGCAGCGAAGAGGCGGTAGTTGTAGATGGACAAGGAGGCGAAGGTGGGGCTCATTCGCTGGCCACCCGGGTGAGGATCGCGGTCGCCTTGACCAGAACCTCCCGCTCGTCGGCGCTGATTCCCCTGAGCCTGGTGGCCATCCAGGCGTCGCGCCTTCGGCGGGTCTCGCTGAGGAGCGCGCGCCCCTCTGCGGTAAGCGAGATGAAGACCCGGCGGCCATCGAGCGGGTCGTCCGTGCGGGCGACGAGCCCGCGCTCGACCAGGCCGGCCACGGTGCGGGTCATGCTGGGCGCGCTGACGCATTCGATCTCGGCAATCTCGCGCGGGGTCAACGCGTTGCGCTCGAGTCGAGCCATGACGCTGAACTGGTGTGGCGCCACATCCTGCGTGCTCTCGAAGCGCACCCGTCGACTGATTCGCATGCACGCCAAGCGCAGATCGTTCGCTAGGTGCGCCAATGACTGGTGCTGGGCTGTGGTGGTCGTTCGCGTCCTGGGTGGCATGAGTTCCTTCCGGCTACTGCTTAGCCTAACTCATTACCCATGCTAACTATTCCTCTTGCTCAAGGGACTCGGCTCCCAAGATCGGGTCAGGTCAGCCGACCCCGAGCACGTTCTTGATGGGGTCGAGTGCGAAATAGACGACGAACAGCCCGGAGATGACCCACAACAGCGGGTGGACCACGGAGGCCTTCCGGCGCACCACCTTGATCAGCACGTACACCACGAAGCCCGCGCCGATGCCTGCCGAGATCGAGTAGGTGAAGGGCATCAGGACGATCGTCAGGAAGGCTGGGATGGCGATCTCGAGGTCGTCCCAGTCGATGCCCTTGACCTGCTGCATCATCAGGAAGCCGACCACCACCAGGGCCGGCGTCGCAGCCTCGTAAGGGACCACCGAGACCAGCGGTGCCAGGAACGTGGCGACGAGGAACAACAGGCCCGTCACGACCGAGGCCAGGCCGGTCCGCGCGCCCTCGCCCACTCCCGCAGCCGACTCGATGTATGCCGTGTTGCTGCTGACGCCGCTCGCGCCACCGGCCACGGCCGCCAGGGAGTCGACGACAAGGATCTTCTGGGTGTTGGGCGGGTTGCCGTCCTTGTCGAGCAGACCGGCTTCCGCGCCTATGGCAACCATCGTGCCCATCGTGTCGAAGAAGTCGGCCAGCAGCAGGGTGAAGACGAGCAGGATTGCCGAGATGGCGCCAATCTTGCCGAAGGACCCCAGCAGCGAGAAGTGGCCCAGCAGACCGAAGTCTGGGACGTCGACGATCTGCGAAGGGATCTTGGGGACGTTCAGGCCCCAACCGGTGGGATTGACCAGCTTGCCGGTGCCGTCGAGCTGACCACCGATCTTGGCGATGGCCTCGACGATGATGGCCAGGACGGTGGCACCCACGATACCGATGAGGATTGCGCCCTTCACCTTCTTGACCATCATGACGATGATCGAGAGCAGGCCGATGACGAAGACGAGCATCGGCCAGCCAGCGAGGAACCCACCGACGCCCAGCTCGACCGGCACCGGTCCTGATGACGGCTTGCGAATGACCCCGGAGTCGACCAGACCGATGATCGTGATGAAGAGACCGATACCAACACTGATGGCGGTCTTCAGCGGCGAGGGGATGGCGTGCAGCACGGCCTTACGGAAGCCAGTGAGGACGAGGACCGTGATGATGATGCCCTCCATGACGATCAGACCCATCGCGTCGGCCCAGGTCATGCCAGGCAGCTTGGCGATGCCAAACGTCACGAAGGCGTTGAGGCCCAGACCCGTCGCCAGGGCGAGCGGGAAGTTGGCCACGACGCCCATCAGCAGGGTCATCACGCCGGCCACCAGCGCCGTTGCCGCAGCGACCATCGCGAG